>CAIMCT010000580.1 GCA_903839535.1 uncultured Desulfobacteraceae bacterium | reverse complement strand
CCTTTCGGATAGGGCGAATACAAGATTCGCCCCTACTGTTGCCTGATGGCGGTAATACACTGATAAATGCCTGCCGAAACGATGATCAGCATAAAAAAATCTGAATCAGACAATGGGGTATTCTTTGTTGGAAATCACCTAAACACAGATAAATGCAATAAAAAAACAGGCATTGATCATCGTTTCAGCCATGCATTTATCCGTGTCTCGCCGCCATTGTTTGGCGTTCAACATGATTTTGTGTCCTCCACTACGATAGGGGGGTTGAAGAATTGGTTGGTACAGCAGCGTCCGTGCGTCAGCTTGTATGGTTTTACGAATACCATTTTGGGCGACTACGGTGTGAGACTATAGCCTTGCCGGGTCCGGCGAAAACCTTTGGTGTCACCCACATCATTACACAAGACGGTGTCGCAGTTCCAATCGGGGACAGAATGGAACTGTGACACCGCATGTATAAGGGAAAGTTCTCTGAGTGACTGCTGTTAATTTTTGTTCGCAGAGGTTACGGCTACAAAATGTTCCTGGAAAGCAATGGCGCCACCGGCAGGGTCCCAGATATCAAGTCCGCCCTTCATGAATTTATTGTCTGCAAGGCCCCGGCCCATGGCCCGGCTTTCCACCGGCAGGGTGTGGCCAAAACCGTGAACCACGAATACAGCATCCGGATGGATAAAATCCGTGACCTTGGCCTGGATGATTTCCGAATATCCGTTCTGACTGACCACCACCGTATCGCCATCCGATATCTTCAGAGCGCTGGCGGATTTCGTGTTGATCCAGAGTACGTTTTCCGGCATCTGCTCAAAAAGCAGGGGATTGTTGACAGTATGTCCCTGGGTGTGCAGGGCACATCTGCCGAATGTCAGCCGGAACTGTCCTTCGGGCGGACGGACCGGAGATGTGTAGGGAAGAAGTGACGGCAGGCCTTGTTTCTCAAGTTTCTCCGAAATGATTTCCAGCTTTCCGCTTGGTGTTTTGAATTTCAACTCTTCCATGGCCCGGTATTTGGGCGATGACGCAAGCTGCACGAACCCGGTTGCCTTAAAATCTTCAATGGCGACACCGGTCTGCTGCAACTGATAGTTCCAGATATCTTCAATGGACGAAAAAGATAGGGCATCCAGCCCCAGGCATCTGGCCAGCCCGGAAATAATCTCCCAGTCGGATTTCGTGTCGTATCGGGGCTCGACGGCCCGGTTCCTGACAAAAAACTGTGGCTTTAATCCGTTATTGCTGGCAATGATGCTTTCTCTTTCCAGATACGGCGATAGGGGCAGGATGACATCCGAAAACCAGGCCGTCTCCGACCAACTGAAGGTGACAGACACGAGCAGCTCCAGTTTCGAAAATATCTGTTTTAACCGGTCCGGCTCCGGAAAGCCCGTCAGCGGATCATGGCGATAGGCTATATAAGCTTTGACCGGATATGGATCATCGCTTTCCATGGCCTGAAACATCAGGTGAGCCAGACCCACGCCTTCCGTAATATGTGGATACCGCCATCCTGCGCCGTCCGCACGCTTTTCTGAAGGTTTGGGATAGAGATCAGCCAGGGCCTTGAGTCCCGATTTTCCAACATCAACTGGTTTGTTGGCCAAGGGAAGCCCTCCCTTGGTGCCAATAGCTCCCAGAAGGGCGTTGATGATATAAATCGAGCGGCAGATATAAAACGAGTGGCGGTAACGGGCCATCATCCACCCCGGATGCCATATCACGGAGGGCTTTGCCGCAGCCAGTTCCCGCACGAAGGACCTGATCTCTTCTGCAGCAATTCCGGTTTCAGTTTCGGCCCACTCCGGGGAATAGGGTTTGACGAAGGCATTAAGCTTATCCAAATCTTTGATCCACAGATTGGCAAATTTGTGATCATACAGGTTCTGCGCCAGGAGTTCATGTATCACTGCCAGATTGAATGCATAGTCGGTTCCGGGCCGGATCATCATGAACCGGCTGGCCTTGGTAGCCGAAATGTTGGCCCTGACATCAATCACTGTCAGCTTACAGCCGCTTTCCATCGCATCCATCAGGTTGTTGACTTCCTGGACATTCACGGCCTCGAAAATATTTCGAAACTGCAAAACCACATGCTTGGCGTTTTTCAGGTCATACACCAGGTCTTTTCTGCCAATCCCTGCAAATGACAGGCAGGCATGTTCGACATTTCTGGCGCAGGATGCGTCATGGTTGCAGAAGTTCGGCGATCCCAACCCTTTTACAAAAGCCTTGTGCAGGTCCTGAAATGGCCCACCACGGTCCGAAAATGCGATGCTTCTTGAGCCGTACCGCTCTGTTACGCCTTTAATCTTTTCGGCCACAAAATTCAGGGCTTCATCCCAACTGACCGTGTTAAATTTTCCCTCTCCCCGCTCCCCTACCCGGATCATGGGGGACTGAGGCCGTTCGCTGTCCGTGATAAGGGCCTTTCCTGCAGCGCCTCTGGGACAGATCGCTCCTTTCATGGCGGGAACATTCGGATTCCCTTTTATAAATTTGATTTCTCCGTGTTCTGTTTCAACCTGAATCGGGCAGCGTACCGTACACATGCCGCAGATACTGTGTATTTTATGAATAGACATGATTTCTCCTTATTACGGATATTACCAAGAAGGTTGTAGTCGTTAAGTGCAACCTTTAACTGTCAGAACCACCCCCCTTCCGAAAAACCTTCCGGAGAGGGGCGTTATATCAATATTCCGCAGGCATGATCCCATGGATGTTCTGGAGAGATTTTGCTGTATGCCGGATTCCATCACCTCAATGATTTTTTTTTCGCTGTCTTCGGAAAGGTAATCCGAAACAGGCCTGCCGATCTGAATTCCCGTATCAACCTCATGCACGGCTTTATTTATCAACACAATCATCAATTCAGTACTCACACCGATGATTGGAACGGGTAAATCCTCAAGAATCGCATGCGAAAGCGCCAGCGCCTGATTCTGAATTTCCACATAATGGGTTCTTTCCTTTACAAGGTTTTCAAGATTGTCATTGATCTGCCGAAATGCCTCATTTTGTTCGAGAACTTTTTGATGAAGTGACTTATTGGCTTGTAACAGATCGAATTGATCCAGGGCCTGACGAATTTCCAGCGTCAGAGACTGACCAGTCCATGGTTTAAGAAAAAACTTGTAAAGATGGCCTTTGTTGATAGATTCGGTAATGGTATCTACGTCGGTATAGCCAGTCAGGATGATCCGGATCACATCGGGATAAAGTTCCTTTACCTTTGACATGAGTTCTGTTCCGCTCATGCCTGGCATCCGTTGATCCGAGATGATCATGTGTACCGGGTTGTCCTGAAGCAATTTCAGGGCATCAACTCCGCTGGAGGCAAGCAGGAGATTGAATTCTTCTTTTCGGAACAGCCGTTTTAAGGCATTCAGAATGGAGATTTCATCGTCAACACACAACACGGTATGTGGAAATACGGTCATACATACCTCGTAAATCAGAAAATCAATAATGTGTTAAAGTCAATGGTCGAAAACTGGGTGAACCATATTGGTCCGATATTCTTGCCCCATCTTCGCCACAAGGCTAAATTCGGTTGCGTTCCGAATTGTTTTCAGATAGTTGAACAATAACATAAATTGCATTTTCAAGAAAGAGGAAATGACCGTTCAAATTCCCAAATATCCGACATTCCCGAAGCTGAAATATCTCAGTTGATTTTGATACTTATGAAAACAGATAGGAACTGAAAAAATGTTGTCGGGTCAAAGTACAGTTCGCAAAAGTATTTGGCTGGCTTGGGTTTTGATGTTTGCCGGGCTGATCGCCACGACAGTCACCGCTATTTATATGAAAATTGACGTTGTATCCGAAGCAAAAAGGGAGTTCGACTTTGCTTGCAGCCAAATTCAGATAAGGATAGGTGCTCTGCTGTTGTTCGGGCTGCTCGTCGCCCTTTTGAACACCAGGTTCAGGGCGCAGCGGTTGGCATATCAGTTGACTGTTGATCTTAGAGAAAGTGAGCAATCATACCGCAATCTGTTCGCCAACAATTCAGCGGCGATGCTGTTGATTGATCCAGCAGATGGTGCGATCATTGATGTCAACGCTGTCGCCACTACTTTCTACGGATATTCGCGGGAACGGTTGCTAACTATGCGTATCACCGACATCAACACCCTGCCCGGTTCTGAAGTCCGGCAGGCTATGGCTTCAGTTTCGCAGAAACAGGGTCAGTGGTTTGAGTTTCAACACTGCCTGGCGGATGGTTCGCTGCGAGATGTGGAAGTGTCGGCAAGCAGCATTAATTTTGGCGGGCGCACAGTTCTGCACTTGATTATTCATGACATCACCGAGCGCAGGCGGGCCGAGGATGGATTACGTCAGGCCAATGAGACCCTTGAGCATCTGGTTCGGGAGCGAAGTCTCGAACTGGAGATGTTTTCCTATTCAGTGTCCCATGACCTGCGAGCACCGCTTCGGCATCTGATTGGTTTTGTGCAACTTCTGAACAAAAATGCTCCTGAATTCCTTGATGAAAAGATTCGTCATTATCTGGCGGTAATTTCGGATTCGGCAACGCAGATGAGCATGCTGGTGGACGGTCTGCTCTCATTTTTGAGGATGGGGCGCTCTGAGATGACGGTTGTCCGGGTCAGCTTTGACAAGCTGATCCACGAAGTGCTTAATACTTTGCAGGCAGAGAACGATGGGCGGAACATTGTCTGGAATATCGGACCTCTGCCCGAGGTGATGGGAGATCCAGTCATGCTTCAGATTGTCATGATGAGCCTCGTATCCAATGCCATCAAATTCACCCGTAATAAAAGCAGGGCGGAAATCAGCATTGCCTGCACTTCAGGGAATTCGGGTGAGCATATTTTTTCTGTCATGGACAACGGTGCAGGTTTTGACATGAAGTACTATGACAAGCTGTTTAATCTGTTCAAACGGCTTCATCGTACCGAGGATTTTGAGGGGACCGGTGTCGGTCTGGCTAATGTTCTTAGAATTGTTCAAAGACACGGTGGACGGTCTTGGGCGGAAGGCGTGGTTGGAAGCGGGTCTGTTTTCTATTTCTCGCTGCCGACAACGCCCAGGGTTGATGAGAGAATTTGAGAATTTTGAGAAGCGCAGAATTTAAGAACCGATGACCTGCTGCGCTTCTTATCTTCAGGTTTATTGGGGGAGATTGACATGGAAGATACACTGCACTTTCTGCATCTGGAGGATAGCCCCGTCGATGCTGAGTTGATCCGGGAAAAACTCGAAGAGAACTGGCCTGATTGCCGCGTTGAACTGATTGATACGGAACCGGATTTCATCCAGGCTCTGGAGAATGGCGGTGTTGATCTGATCCTGGCCGACTACCTGTTGCCCATCTTCGACGGTTTGTCGGCCCTGAGTATTGTCAGACAGCGCTTTTGCGATGTTCCTTTCATCTTCCTATCCGGAGTTATGGGGGAGGAATTGGCCATTGAGTCGCTGAAGAGCGGAGCCACGGATTATGTGCTGAAGCACCGACTATCCCGGCTGGGTCCGGCGATAAAAAGGGCATTGGCTGAGGTTCATGAACGTATCACCCTGCGGAAGATGGAACAGCAGATTTTTGCCGCTGCGCGCCAATGGTCGGATTCTTTTGATGCCATGTCGGATGGGGTGTCCATACACAGTGCGGATCTAACGATTCTTAATGTGAACAGGGCTGTCTGTCGTATGCTGGGGAAAACCGCTGAAGAAATGATCGGGAAAAAATGCTTTCAGGTTTTTCACAATACGAAAAGCCCCATTGTCGGGTGTCCTATGGAAATCACCATAAGATCCGGGATGCAGGAACACATTGAGATTGAGGAATCCATGTTGGACAAATGGCTGGCGGTATCCATATCTCCGATCCTTGATGCGTCCGGTAATATTACGCGAATTGTCCATACCATCCGCGATATCACCCTGCAAAAAAAGGCCGACAAAGATTTGAAGGAGACTCAGTCTCAAATGCTGCAATCCGAAAAAATGGCATCCATTGGCCAACTGGCTGCCGGCGTGGCTCATGAAATCAACAATCCGGTTAGCTTTGTCAGCAGCAATCTGAAAACATTAACCGATTATCAGCAGAGTATCGGCCAGATCATATCTGAGTACAGACAGCTTTTTCATCGGCTTTCAGACCCGAATGGCGGCGGTCCGGATATGATTGAAATCGAAAGTCTGGCCGCCCTCTTGCAGGAAAAGGAGTCTGATCTTGATATCGCGCATATCCTGGAAGATATCCCCAATTTAATCCACGAATCTTGTGACGGACTGGATCGCATCAAAAAAATCGTGCTGGATCTCAAAAACTTTTCTCATCCTGGCGAAGATGTTCTGAAGATGGCGGACATCAACCAGAATATTGATTCGACTCTGAACATTGTCTGGAGCGAGCTAAAATACAAGGCGACGATCACCAAGGACTACGGTGATCTTCCCCAAACAATATGTTATCCGCAGCAGATCAATCAGGTATTGATGAATCTTCTGGTAAATGCGGCGCAAGCCATCGAAAAACAGGGGGAAATCCGCATCACCACCCGTGAGGTTGGTAGCAATGTGGAAATTACCATCAGCGATACGGGTCAGGGCATTGCAGCGAAAAACCTTTCCCGTATTTTCGATCCTTTTTTCACAACAAAAGCGGTTGGCAAAGGGACAGGACTGGGTCTGAATGTGACTTATAACATTATCAAAAAACATCATGGCTCCATAGATGTCCAAAGCGAGCCTGGAAAGGGCGCGACATTTACCATCCGGATACCGGTAAGTGGACCGTCTTCGGATAATGCCAGTGGCGGAGCCGGCTTTATTCCATAAAAAATTATGCTCCTCCCTAAACTGGAGGAGGGTTGGGGTGGAGCAAAAATACAAATTATACTGCGAACTGGCATAATCTGCGCTTTTCATAAACTCCCTCTCCCAGCGGGGGAGGGTTGGGGTGGGGGATCAAAAACGTAAAATTATGCCAGTTCGCAGTATATGCCCTTTCACAGTATGTAAGTGATCACTCATTCTGGTGTGCCGAAAAAAACTGGCAGGTTGCAGCAATTTCGACCTGAAGCCGTGGGTACCATTGGGGCAGAGTCTGCAGTTGCGGTAGCAAAAATGCCGGAGCATCAGAAAGTCCATCTGGTAGCGCAATCCGGCCTTCAGGGTCCGGACAGCAGGTATGTACCAGTAGATTCGCAATACCTATGATTGCCGAAATGCGATGATCGCCGGAAAAAGCGCTGTGGTGATCCCGAATAGCATCCACCAGCGGCTGAGGCAGAAGCCATTTTCCCACAAGATAGGCACCTATTTCTGCATGGTTCACGTTGTTTTCCATTTTTTCAGCGTCAATAAAGGAAATGTCTGGTGATTCATCCATGGTCAACCAGATTTTTTCAAAGTGTTCGGGAAAATATTCCGCCAGAATTAATTTGCCGATATCGTGAAGCAGGCCGGCCGTGAAACAGTCTGACGACAGGGTCTTGTCGGCATGATCTGCCAGATATTTACTGATGACGGAAACCGCCAGAGAGTGATGCCAAAAGTCCATGATATTAAATCTCTTAAGGTTTTTTTTAAGAGAAAATGCCTTCATCACTGAAAAGGACACCACTGCATGCTGGACCATGTTGAAGCCCAGAATGATCACTGCGGTGTTGATGCTGCTGATTGTCGAATTGAAACCATAAAAGGATGAATTCACAAGTTTGAGTATCTTGGCCGCCATTGCCTGATCTGTTTCAATGATGCGGGTCAGTTGATCCGCCGTGGTGCTTAAATCCTGAAGCAGATGGTTGACCTTGAATACAATGGCCGGAAGCGAGGGCAGTTCCCGGATACGGTCTATTTGTTGAAAAAAAACAGGTTTCATGGAAATTTATTTCACCTCTCATTTGAAGTGGATTGGCTTGGTCGTCGATTGGAACTTCCGTCCAAATCATTCTCTAATCGACAGATATATCTACCCTCTTTTCAATCAGAATGGTTTTTGACAATTTTTGAATGGAGAAAATCGTTGTCGCGTTCAGTACGCTGCCCCTTGCCAGCAGCAGTCTGCCGTCGTTGACTCGAAGTTCCCGGGTTAACTTCATTCCAGGCTTGAGGAACGATAAGGAAATTGAAATAGATTTTTCTCCGAGTTTCCAGTCGTTCTCCTGATCATCTTCCAGTATTTGAACCAGTTTATTGACGACGAGCGGATCATATTGGTGATTGGCTCGACTGAAAAGGATTTCTTTGGTAATTTCCCGTACGAGAACTTGAGGGTTTTCGGTAACAATATTTATCGCGGAGTGGCCTAAATACTTTATTGCCCATTGCCGAATCGCAATAACATCCTTTGGCCATTTCCAAATTAAACCGGTGTAATCTGCAGCAACATGAATAATTCTTGCAGCAAGCGGAATCTGTTCCCCTTTTAACCTGCTGGGGAATCCGCTGCCATCATAATTCTCATGGTGAGAAAAAACAATGGCGCTGACAGCGTCCATCCGTTCAACCGGCTGAAGACATATCTGTCCGATAATCGGATGCTGTTTAAAAAGTTTTAATTCAGACTCAACCATATCATCCACGTCTTTTTGAAGCAGTGTTTGGGGGAGGCCCAGAAGACCGATGTCATGAAATAGTCCTGCTATTTCAATCTGATCCTGTTCCTGCTTGTCCAGACCAAAACCCTGACCTATTCGTTTAGCCAGTTGAGCTACAGAATTTAAATAGCTTCCAAATCTGGGGTTAAGTGTTTCAATTGTAGAGGATAAAAGCCTTATGGTGTCGACGAAACTCCTTTCCAGAGATGTATTGGCTTCTTCCAGGGCCTGACTTTTCAGCAGGATTTCCAGGGTTCGTTCCTGTATCTTCTTTTCCAGATTCTGGTTGAGTTCGGTTAATGCATCATTTTGCTGAGCTGTCAGTGCATTGAGTCTCCTGTTTTCAGCCTTTAGTTCATAAGCTTCAAGGGCGTTTCGAACCTGAAACAGCAGATCGTCATCATCCCAGGGTTTGGTCAGATACCTGTGAATTTCCCCTTTGTTGACAGCATCAAGAATGTCCTTTACATCTGAATATCCGGTCAATAGAAACCGATTGGTATCCGGGGTCAAGACTCTGGCTTTTTCTAAAAACTGTGCACCCGTCATTTCCGGCATTCGCTGGTCTGATATGATCAAGGACAATGGTTTATCAAAAGTGGACAGAATATCCAGGCCTTCCTGCCCGCTTGAGGCTGTCAAAATCTGGTATTTTTCTTTTCGAAACAGGCGCTGGAGCGATCGGGTAATGGACTGTTCATCGTCAACCAATAAAATGGAATGTTCGTACATAAGCGTCATGGCGATACACCGTTACTATGTTTATCAGGTTACGGGAGCAAATGGGACGGTTACCGTTAAACTTAATAGGTTATGGTCATAAAAGTAATATCTGAATAATTTAGGACATAAAAAGCCTGCATATTGGTCGAAATTTGGAACTCCGTCCAAATCATTCCCTAATCGACGGATATATCTACCCTATTGTCAATCGTAATTATTTTCGCCAGTTTTTGAATGGCGGCAATCGTTGTCGCATCCAGTACGCTGCCCCTTGCCAGCAGCAGCCTGCCGTCGTTGACTCGAAGTTCCTGGGTTAACTTCATTCCAGGCTTGAGGAACCATAAGGAAACTGAAATAGATTTTTCTCCGGGCTTCCAGTTTTTCTCCCGATCCTCTTCCAATATCTGAACCAGTTTATTGATGACGAGCGGATCATATTGGTGATTGGCTTGCCTGAAAAGAATTTGTTTGGTAATTTCCTGTATGAGAATTTGAGGGTTTTCTGTAACAACATTTTTCACGGAATGGCCTAAATACTTTACTGCCCGTTGCCGAATTGCAATAATATCCTTTGGCCATTTCCGAATTGAATCGGTGTAATCTGCAGCAACATGAATAATTCTTGCACCAAGCGGAATCTGTTCCCCTTTTAACCTGCTGGGGAATCCGCTGCCATCATAATTCTCGTGGTGAGAAAAGACAATGGCGCTGACAGCGTCCATTCTTTCAACCGGCTGAAGACATATCTGTCCGATAGTCGGATGCTGTTTAAAAAGTTTTAATTCGGACTCAACCATATCCTCCACGTCTTTTTGAAGCAGTGTCTGGGGGAGGCCGAGAAGACCGATGTCATGAAATAGTCCTGCTATTTCAATTTGATCCTGTTCCTGCTTGTCCAGACCAAAACCCTGGCCCATTCGTTTAGCCAGTTGAGCTACAAAATTCAGATAGCTTCCCAATCTGGGGTTAAGGGTTTCAATTGTGGATGATAAAAGTCTTATGGTGTCAACGAAACTTCTTTCCAGAGATGTATTGGCTTCCTCCAGGGCCTGGCTTTTCAGCAGGATTTCCAGGGTTCGCTCCCTGATATTTTTTTCCAGATTCAGGTTGAGTTCGGTTAATGCCTCATTTTGCTGGGCTGTCAGTGCATTGAGTCTTCTGTTTTCAGCTTTTAGTTCATAAGCTTCAAGGGCGCTTCGAACCTGAAGCAGCAGATCGTCATCATTCCACGGTTTGATCAGATACCTGTGAATTTCCCCTTTGTTGACAGCATCCAGAATATCATTTACATCCGAATATCCGGTCAATAGAAACCGATGAGCATCCGGGGCCAGGGTTCTGGCTTTTTCTAAAAACTGGGCGCCCGTCATTTCCGGCATCCGCTGATCGGATATGATCAAGGATAATGGTTTATCAAAAACGGACATAATATCCAGGCCTTCCTGCCCACTTGAGGCTGTCAGTACATGGCATTTTTCTTTTCGAAGCAGGCGCTGGAGCGATCGGGTAATAGATTGTTCATCGTCAACCAATAAAATGAAATGTTCGGACATAAGCGTCATGGCAATACACCGTTACTATGTTTATCATATTCCGGGAGCAAATGGGACAGTTATCGTCAAATTCAATATGTTATGGTCACAAAAGCAATATTTGAATATACTGCGAACTGGCATAATTTTACGTTTTTGATCCCCCACCCCAACCCTCCCCCGCTGGGAGAGGGAGTTTATGAAAAGCGCAGATTATGCCCGTTCGCAGTATAATTTCGGACAGAAAAATCCTGCATATTGGTCGAATATCCATGTCCCATATTCGCCACCGGGCTAAATCTAATTAGGTTGCGTTCAGAACTGTTTTCAGGTATACTGAGAGCTGGTGTAATTTGCGCTTTTGAACCCCCCAACTCTCCCCCGCTGGGAAGGGAGTG
>CAIMCT010000579.1 GCA_903839535.1 uncultured Desulfobacteraceae bacterium | reverse complement strand
TGATCAGGCTGCCAAAGTTCTGGAGTTAGCCATGACTTCCGCACGGGCTGCTGGTGATCCCCGGTTGGAGGCATGGGTTTCGGCATATCTGGGGAATCTGCTGACTGCAACCGGTCGTTTATCCGAGGCGCACCAACTGCTCGAATTCAGTGTGACAACGGCTAAAGAACTTGACGATCACACCCTGCTATCAGTGGCTTTGAACCATTATGGTCATTATTTCATGTCCCAAAAAGATTATCCCGCCGCCCTTGTAGCCTATCAGCAGAGCGCAGATGAATCCGGTGATACGCCCCATGCAGCTCTTTCTCTTACTAATGCTGCTATGGTGTCTTTGCGACTGGAAAATCCAGCGCAGACCCGGACGCTTTTAGATCGGGCCAGTCAGCGCCACCTTGCCAGTCCGGATTCCAGAGACAGGGCATTCGGGCTGATTTCCGTCGGACAGGGATATCTAATTTTATGGTCACAAGGAAAAGTCGATCGCAATGCAGTATTTCCTGCCGCATATCGTGCGCTAAAAGAGGCTGAAAACACGGCTGAAAGGCTTAAAAACACCTTGGCTCTGTCTTACTCCCGCGGGTATCTGGGGCGATTGTACGAGCAAGATCATCGCATTGATGAGGCCATGCAGCTTACCCGTTCTGCATTGTGGAATGCCCAGCAGACGGAGTCAACCGAATCGCTGTATCTCTGGTTGTGGCAAATCGGAAGGCTTCTTGCGGTTCAGGGCGATGTGGATGCCGCAATATCAGCATACCGGCAGGCGGTAGATCTGCTTGAATCCATCAGATCAGATATCACGGCGCAGTCCGGCAACCCGCTCGCCACATTTCGCAGCAGCTTTGGCAGCCTGTACATGGAACTGGTTGATCTGCTGCTGAAACGCTCTGAAACAGCCGCGGATACCACCAGCCAGCAGAAGCTTCTGTCCGAAGCCAGAGACCGGGTGGAGCAGTTCAAGGTGGCCGAGCTGAAGGATTATTTTCAGGATGAATGTGTTGTAGCTTACCGGCCTCATACCACTCAATTAGACATTGTGTCCCAAAGCGCGGTGGTGATCTACCCTATTTTGCTACCAGACAGAATCGACATGCTCATTAGTCTGCCAGGCAGGCTGAAACGCATCCAACTATCGGTGGATCATCCAACGTTGGCAGGCGAAGTACGCCAATTCCGTACAATGCTGGAAAAACGCATAACCAGGGAATACATGCGCCATGCCCAGAGGTTATACCAGTGGCTAATTCAACCCATTGAAGCCGAACTGAATGCTGCTAATGTGCAGACCCTGGTCTTTGTGCCGGACGGGATTCTTCGAACCATTCCCATGGCGGCGCTGCATGACGGAAAGCAGTTTCTGATTCAACGCTACGCAGTAGCAGTAACACCAGGATTGTATCTTAGCAATCCCCAGCCGATGAACCTGCAGAAAACAAAGGTGCTGATACTGGGTCTTTCAGAGGCCACCCAGGGCTTTCCGGCATTGCCTCATGTTGCCGATGAGGCAAGTGAGATATCGACTATGATAGGGGGACGCACACTGCTGAACAATGATTTTATGCTGCCCGGCATTCAGCAGAGCTTGACCGATGATGTCTATAGCATCGTCCATATCGCTTCTCACAGCCATTTTTCCGGAGACAAGGATCATAGCTACATTCTTACGTTTGACGACCGGATGACGCTTGAACAGATGGATCAATGCCTGGGCGTGTTCCGGTTTCGCCAGACACCGCTGGATCTGCTAACCCTTAGCGCGTGTGAAACGGCGGTTGGTGATGATCGTGCAGCGCTGGGACTGGCCGGCGTTGCAATCAAGGCCGGCGCACGCAGCGCACTGGCATCCCTGTGGTCGATAAATGACAAGGCATCCTCTCTTCTGGTTGCCGAGTTTTATCGTCAACTGATGAACCCGGCTCTTAACAGGGCGCAAGCGCTTCAGGCCGCGCAGATGATGCTGTTAAAGGATCCACAATACGATCATCCGGTGTTCTGGGCGCCATTTCTGATGATTAATAACTGGCTGTAGGATAGGGGGCGGGCGGGGGCAGGGTTTGTTTCTGCCCCTGATGCCTTTATCATATAACAAGAAATTCTCTCGTCTCTGTATGTCATCTGGTTCTTGCAGGCTTACGGAAAAAAACCTACTGCACCACGACAGGACTTGACCACAAATCACCCGGTTACTTTGCAGTGAATTTGGTATCTGGTGGTCTATGGTAAAATAGGCCCGTCTCTGCTTGCGGTTATTCCGCCAGGACCGCTTGAATGGAGTCTGCTTCCAGCGTCCGATCAGCCCACCTATTCAGTTGATCCAGGCTTGCACCCACCAGTTGATTTCGCCCCCAGTCCGGCAATGGGCCAAAACGACGGGTTAATAATCGTTCCAGTAAAACGCGCCCGCCTTTCAGCTCGCCTTTCAGCTCGCCTTCCAGTTCGCCATCCTTCCATCCTTTCAGCTCTCCTTCTTGAAATCCTTTATCCCTAATATATTGCGCCAGCATGACTGTATCCTCCTGTTCTGTTATTTCACGGAAAATCGCTTCTCGTTCATC
>CAIMCT010000578.1 GCA_903839535.1 uncultured Desulfobacteraceae bacterium | reverse complement strand
GCAATCGTTTTGCATGATATTTTATAAAATCGTGCAATATGAAATTTTCATTTTCACAAATCTATCCGGTCTCAAGTATATATACCTTTCCAAAATGCGAACGATCTCACGATCTGCAAGCGACATCTGTTTTTCAATTCTGCTCGCAGGTAATCTTCCATCTCGTTTTAATCTTTCCATACATTATAAAATAATACTTGACAAGACATATTTATCACCTTTCCTGCCTCAGTATATCATGCAGTAAAAATATAACAGTTTCTGGATATTATCGATGAACAGCATTCCGTCACAGTTACAGACAGAATTTGAAACGATTTTGAGAAACAGGTCGATTCCAACTGGCTTGCATCCGTTCTATAGAAAATGGTTGCGCTTCTATCTGGATTTTTGCCGAAAATATCGTTTTCCAGAAACTGAACGAAAAAGCCTGGATTATTTTCTATTGAATTGCAGGGAAAAAAGCAAAATGATGTACAACAACTGGCTTCTCATGAAATTACGATTTGTTATGAACTCGTTAAATGCCGTGACACAGCGATTTCAGAACCACCATGATTTACACGCATACGGTTAAATGTGTAACCATCAAGGAAGCTCGCAGTCCGTTTAATTTTTAATCGTTGGTCAAACAGAAATTTGGTGTAAATTGGAGATAACGCCAAACATGGCGGCTTCATCTTGTTGACGAATAATCCGGACCATTATCAGCGTGTTTCTTAGATGGTCTTTGCCTTCGACCATCACCGGAATATAATTGGAAGTCATGCCCTTTAAGTGGCCGGTAGTGTTGTCGCGCACACCTTCAACCAGGATTTCCAATTCCTTTCCGATGTGACTGCGATAAAAGCATTTTTTTTTGGCCTTGCTAAGCGCTCTGAGAGTACTGCACCTGGCCTTAACAACGGAATGGGGAATCTGATTCGCAAAGCTGTATGCCGGCGTTCCTTTTCTGGGCGAAAAGGGAAATACATGCAGATAGGTTATTGGAAGCGCCTCAATAAGAAAAACCGTTTGATCAAACGCGGCGTCGTTTTCGCCGGGAAATCCTACCAAAACATCCGCGCCGATGGCGGCATCCGGTATCCGGTCGTGGATTCTGCCTACTATGTGATGAAACATCTCCCGTGTGTAAGGCCGATTCATGCGCTTTAACACTTCATTGTCGCCGCTTTGAAGCGGAATATGAAAATGATGGCAGAATATCTTAGAGCCAGCAATACGATCAATCAATTCATTGGAAATTTCGGCAGGTTCAATGGAGCTGATGCGAATTCGCTCCATAAGAGCAGCGCTTTCGACGGCAATTAGCAAATCGTTCAGGCAGGTTCCAGGCTCAAGATCCAGGCCATAGTGGCCAAGATGAATTCCGGTCAGAACGATTTCATGAATTCCGTCTGCCTTTAGTCTGCTTATGGATTCCAGCACGGATTCTATAGGCAAGCTTCGGCTTTTGCCCCGTGCAAAAGGCACAATGCAGTACGCGCAGAAGGCATTGCAGCCATCCTGGATTTTCAAATATGGCCGGGTCCGCCCTTGCAAATGGAAGTTGGGAGGAGCAGAAGAGCGGAAGTTAGCAACAATCGGCCTTTCGGCTCTTCGACTCTTCGGCTCTTCCGTCAGAGATAGTATTTCCGGAATCCTCGATTTGTCGCTATGACCAACAATATCATGGACTCCGGCTATTTTTTGAATGGCTTCGGGTTCGGTCTGGGCATAGCATCCGGTCACCAGGATTCTGGCTTCTGGATTGGCGCGAATAGCCTGGCGAATGGCCTGTCTGGACTGCATGGAAGCCTTCTGCGTGACGGTGCAGGTGTTGATGACACAAATATCCGCCTCTTCCTGCCCACAGGCTGGCCTGTACCCCTGGTTTACGAAGGCCTGCTCCAGGGTTTCGGACTCAAATTGATTGACCTTGCACCCCAGGGTTTTTATCGAAAAAGTCGTCATCGGGATATCAGGAGAGTAGATAATAATTTGTCATATCGAACTTCAAACAAGCAGCTTATCTATCCCCCCTAATGAAATTGACGGCGTTTTCAAGAATGCGGATTCCAGGTGTAACACCAGGAGCGGTAGTAACGCCATTTCGCCGATTTGTCTCCTGAATTCGGGTCCAATCCGGATGGTTGGTGAAATGGTGATAGGCTTCGGGGTGAGGCATGAGGCCGAATATCCTGCCGGTGGGATCGCAAATCCCGGCGATATCTTGAACCGATCCATTGGGGTTATGGGGAAAAACGCCGTTTGCCGGAGCGCCGTCCGGCAGGCAATAGCGCAGCGCGACCTGATGGTTTTCCTCCAGGCGGTTGATGATAGCAGTGTCTGCATGGAATTTCCCCTCGCCGTGGCGGACCGGAAGTTCGAACCCATCCATTCCCTTTGTAAACACACAGGTGGAGTCTGGATCAACCTTGAGAGATACCCACTGGTCCCTGAAGTTGCCGCAGTCATTGAAGGTGAGGGCAACTGAACGCTGACGGTAATCCCCGTCCAAGCCAGGCAGCAGACCAAGATTCACCAGAGTCTGGAATCCATTACAGATGCCAATAATCAGATTTCCCTTGTCGATAAATTCCAGAAGCTGATCGCCGATATGGGTCTTTAGCCTGACCGCATGAATCACGCCGGCACCGTGG
>CAIMCT010000577.1 GCA_903839535.1 uncultured Desulfobacteraceae bacterium | reverse complement strand
GTCAACCTGAAAGATAAGGGCTACAGTTACTATGTCCGCGCTGTTCGTGGGGGACAGCCTGGATCATTGGGCAATTTAGTTATTTCCCCTTTGATTCGGGCAGTAACAAAGGACGCTGGCAGCACAACTTTCAGCGTATCCAACACCGGCGCAGGCGCCATGCCCTGGACTGCAGCAGTCACATCTGGCGGCGACTGGCTGTCGATCACTTCCGGAGCCAGCGGAACGAATGCCGGCGCCATTACCTGCGCATATACCGCCTATACCGGTACGGCATTGCGTACCGGCACGATTCGGGTGACGGCAGCGAGCGCCGACGGTAGCCCGAAAGATGTTACCGTCACTCAGGGGGCCAACACGACGGCATGTACGGCGACGATCGACAGCAATTATTCACTTCATATTCCGCTGATTTCCCATTTGAACCCTCAGTCGAATACCCCATCGTACTCGGCGGATTTTGCGTACAAGTATGATCCGGCGTTTCCGACAATGATTCTTTTCAGGCTGACCAATCATGCCATCCAGAGCGAGGTATTTTCATGCAAGGCCGCGACGCTGTACAATGATTTCACGATCCACATTCCCGACGTTCTGCTGCCGGACGGCATTACCCGGATGTGGGTGGATCTGGCGTACAATGCATCGCTTTCCACAAACGGAAATGTTTATTTCCATGTTTCGAACTATGGGGTCATTTCGAAATAGACTTTTTGCGCTTCAAACGGTAAAATGTATCATTCTTAAATTTCATCGAACGCTCTTGTGCCCGCTAATTACAACTAAAATCGAAAGAAATCCCCCTCGATCCCCCTTTTCCAAAGGGGGAAGTATCATTTTCACATATGGAGTGATCGAATTTAAGAAAGACACGATTTATTTCTCATATTGGGAAAATAATCTCATTATGGGAAATAAATCACTGAATCGTGTTCTTCATTTAAAGCATCTTCTCTGCTTAATATTTATTAACTATCGGCAATGATAGAATTATATTTTAATTGCATGATCCTTCATGAGTTGGCAACTATTTTGCAAATACATTATGAATCAGAAAATTCATTTCGCAAGGCAACATGGAGGAGATAATGCTGTGGTATATCTCCAAGCGATAACGCAGCGAAATTATTTTTCTGAGTGTCTATGGACTAAATGTTATGTCAGGTTTAACCACTAAGGAGGGAAAAATGGACGCTAAAGAAAATCCGAAGCAGGGTGGCGGAATTAACCAAACATCTGAGATGTTGATCGAACAATAAGTTATTGAGATGTTATTTGAATTCTGAATATCTGATGATTTACGAATCATCAACCCACAGAAAGGAGACACATCATGTCACTGGAACAAGCAAAGAAATTCATCTCATATTCGACATCCATCATGCAATATGGAACCAATTTATTGAAATGATAATTGGATAAAGTGATCAGTTGGCAGTGGGCAACTGATCACTGCATTTTCACGGTAAACGCTCATGAATCATGCCTGGATTCACCCCCAGACATGAAAATGAAATCCGCTGGTTCCCAAGCTCCTGCTTGGGAACCGATGCTCACGAAGCTCATAGCGGAGCGCTGGTGGATGCGATGTTGCGGATGTTGCCGAGTCCCGGCGCACTCATCCCCGATGAGCTGATGAAGGCTTTGCATGAGTGTGGCTGGCTGTGCGGACCAAAGATTCTGAAAAGGAATCGACCGATCCACCGGCGGCAGGGGAGACGCCTGCTTCTTCCGACCTTCCGGTGGTCAACATCGCCATGTTTCTCACTTCACGGTTGGTGTCGGCTGAATGAAGACGACAAAAACTATGTGCGGGAGCAGGTCAACCAGATAGACCTGGGTCTGCGTAATTGAAACGGGATATCTTCTTCACACAATATCCTCGACAAAGCATGACAACTCATTATAGGAAAGGAGAAAAAAATGGAAACAGCAGAAAATCCGATGCAGAAAATCATCACCAGGTGCTGGGAGGATGAGGAATTCAAAAAGAGATTGATGGCTGATCCGGCAAAAATTCTCGATGCCGAAGGTGTGAATGTTCCGGATGGCGTATCGATCCGGGTGGTGGAGGACACCGATCAGGTTCGAACGTTGATCATTCC
>CAIMCT010000576.1 GCA_903839535.1 uncultured Desulfobacteraceae bacterium | reverse complement strand
ATGGCGCTGCATGGAGCCAACTCACATCGTCCAATCCCGATAAAATTGCAATATCAAATTAACTGATTTATTACCCAGACTTGCCCCCGTGTTTCCCCCTTTTTGCGGGGGCAGGTTTTTTCCATCGTTAGCTCTTCTGACTACCATTCTTAGCTCTTATGGCTACCATCCAACTCACGGATATGTCCGGTACAACATCCCATTGATGGGGCAAGCACAACCATTATGGTAACATCGGATTTTAGCCCAGATTACATGGAGGAATGAATGGATAATCGCAATGAAAAAATGGAATTCCTGAAAACTACATCCCCCCCCGATTTACAAAATCTCTGCAAGCATCAACTTGATATTAAGAGTACCTAACTTTTAATGTATAAAAACAGGTAGTTGATTAAATATACCAGATTGTTCGATAACACTACATACGAAAGGAAAATGTCGATGTTACGAAAACAGATTTGCTTGATGACTATTTTGATGGCTTTTTTTGGGCTTTGCTTCAGTAGTTGGGCTGGTTCATCAGAAAAGACCTACGGCGGGAGCTTGGATGACGGTGGTCATTCTATCGAAAAAACAACTGATGGTGGCTATATCATAGGGGGCAGCACAGAATCTTTTGAATCGGGAAAGAGAGGTGGGTATTTAATTAAAATTGACGCATCTGGAAACAAAAGTTGGGAAAAATACTTTGGTGGGCAGGGAAATGATAATGTAAATGATGTAATTCAAACGGCTGATGGAGGCTTTGCTTTACTCGGATATTCTTTCTCTAACTATAAAGTCTGGTTAGTGAAAACCGATATAACCGGCAATAAGCAATGGGAAAAAACTTATCAAGGAGACACATATTCCTTCGCTGTCGGTGCTGCATTCCAGCAAACATTTGATGGCGGTTTCATTTTATTGGGAACAAGTGTTGGATTTGATGATGGGTGGCCGCCAACCGTCTTTATGTTGACGAAGGTGGACGCGAGTGGCAAAGAGCAATGGAGAAAATATTTTTCTCGCAATCCGGGTGATTCTGGCTATGATATAAAAATCACTCCTGATGGCGGCTATCTTCTTGTCGGATGTTCAGGTATGTGGGACAGTCAGGCATGGATAATTAAAACTGATGCTGCTGGCAATAAATTATGGGACACAGCATGGGGAGGAACAGATTCTGGAGGACATGGATGTGCTCTATCCAATGATGGAGGCTACCTTGTCGTTGGCAGTACATCGTCATCTGGTGCAGGTGGTAATGATGGATTTTTATTGAAACTCAATGCATCCGGGCAAGAGCAATGGTACAAAACATTTGGCACAACTTGTGACGATTATTTTTCAAAAGTATATCAACGTCCGAACGGCAATATTGTCTGTATCGGCTCTACTGCTGACCTAACTGGGCATTATAATGTCTGGGTGGTTGAAACTGATGCCAATGGAAACAAATTAGCCACGCAGACTTTTGGCGGGAATGGAAATGATTATGGCTATGATCTTGCAAAAATTTCCGATGGGTATGCGCTCATTGGAGCCACTGATTCTATCGGTGCAGGCGAAATGGACGTTTATTTTATAGTGAGCAGTTCATTGAGTCCGTCGAGTCCGTCAATAGCGGGTAGCGTGAAGACATCATCCGGCGCTGGAATCTCCGATGTGGCGATCTCCTTCAGCAGCAGCGGAGGAACGGCAACAACCGATGGCACCGGTAATTACAGCATAACTGTACCCAATGGTTATACTGGTACGGCAACGCCGTCCAAAACAGGGTACACCTTCGACCCGGCTTCCAAGACATACTCCAATGTCACCGCCAACAAAACCGGTGAGGACTACACGGGGAATCTGATGCCAACACCAACACCGACACCAACGCCCACACCTACACCATCGCCCATATTAGCGGCAACTTTTGCTGGTTCCGGGCTTTGGGCTTACAATTTAGATAGCGCAATGTGGACGCTAATTAGTTCGGTAAATCCTGAAAATATGATTTTTTCTGGTTCAACTCTTTATGTTGATTTTGGAGCATCAGGTCTCTACAAATTTGATGGCACAGCATGGACTCAACTCACATCGTCCAACCCAGAAAACATTGTGGCTTCCGGTTCAACGATCTATGTGGACTTCGGAGCATCTTATGGCCTCTACAAGTGGAATGGCACTGCATGGAGCCAACTCACATCGGCCAGCCCTGAAAACATGGTGGCCTCAGGTTCAGTGCTCTATGTGGACTTCGGAGCATCTTACGGCCTCTACAAATGGAATGGCGCTGCATGGAGCCAACTCACATCGTCCAATCCCGATAAAATTGCAATATCAAATTAACTGATTTATTACCCAGACTTGCCCCCGTGTTTTCCCCTTTTTGCGGGGGCAGGTTTTTCCCATCGTTAGCTCTTCTGAATACCATTCTTAGCTCTTCTGATTTGAAGAAATTTTCTCTAATCATATCGAGCAGAACAAAATTACCGTACTTTTCGCTTGACATCGGTGTCGATTTCCCGGAGAATAAGAAATCAGGTGCAGTTTTGACTGCATAATAGGGAATCTCGTGAAAACCGGGAGCGGTCCCGCCTCTGTAATCAGGGACGAACGCTGCAAAATGTCACTGCAAGAAATATCCTTGCGGGAAGGCGCAGTCAGTAGGATGATCTGAAAGCCAGAAGACCTGCCTGATCATGAATGGCCGAAAATCTGCGGTAACAGATCACGGCGGTGGACTTTTCCACGGGCAAAGAAGCCGGGTGCAGCCCTTCAGATTCTTTCGAATTTGAGGGGCTTTTTTTATTTGAATTGCAAACCTGCAGAAAAAGGAATCGTAATGACAACCAACCACTCAGTCCCTGTAAAAAAAGGCATTCTGCTGGTTGCTTTTGGTACCCGCACCCAGCAGGCGCTGGCTGCCTATAAGCATGTCGAGCTGAGGGTGCAGACCGACTTTCCGGGTATTCCGATTCAGTGGGCCTTTACCTCTGCTAAAAGAGTAAGGACGAATAATTATTCGCACCTAACTGGCCAGCCTGTTGATTCTGTGGAAATGTCCCTGGCGCGAATGATGGATGAGGGTATCTCCCACCTGGCGGTTCAAGCGCTTCATGTAATTTCTGGAAAGGAACACCACGACCTGACAATCAACTGCCATCTTTTTGGCCAAATGCGCGGCGGATTCCGGCAAGTGATGATGGGGTTGCCGCTTCTGGGGACCGGAGACGACATAGAAAAAGTTACGGCCGCCCTGGTTTCGGCAGTCCCCCAAGAGAGAAAACCGCAGGAAGCCGTTATTTTCATGGGACATGGTTCTCCCCATCCGGCAAACGCCTGTTACACGGCGCTGATGTATCATCTTCAGCAGGTGGATGCCAATATTTTTGTGGGAACTATGAGCGGCCGGCCCGGTATTGCCGACATTTGCGCCAGTCTTCAGAAACAGAAAATCACATCGGCGTATCTTCTGCCCTGCCTGGCCGTTGTCGGGAATCACACGCTGAAAGACATGGCCGGGGACAATGAAAATTCCTGGAAATCCATCATTGAAAAACATGGCATTTCCTGCAAGCCGATTTTAAAGGGTCTTGCCGAATACGATGCCATCGTTGATATCTGGATGGATCATCTGAAAACAGTTGTTGGCGCTTTTTCATGAAACGCATTTTTCAGTCCCTCGGTCCAGATATATTTTGGCAAGTCCTGATCCTGTTTATTATGCTCTCTGCGCTGGTGGTGCTTTCCAGCGGCCTGGGATATATGCGTATTTCATTTTCCGATGTGCTGCGAGTTGTTCTGGCTAAAATGCTTGGAATGGATTCTCTTCTGGATGGTGTCAATTCGCTTTTTCCGGTCGTGATCGCCGAAGTCCGGCTGCCCCGTATTCTCACAGCCGCAGCGGTAGGAGCTGGACTTGCCCTTTCCGGCGTTGTGTTTCAGGGAATTTTGCTGAATCCGCTGGCAGATCCCTACACGCTGGGTGTATCTGCCGGCGCAGCCCTTGGAGCATCCCTTGCATTGTGGCTGAATATCAGCATCTGGGGAATCTGGTCCGTCCCGCTTTTTGCGTTTATAGGATCAGGCCTTACACTGATGGCGGTCATTTATCTGGCCTCTTCCAGCGCGGGACTTTCTTCCGGCAACCTGATTCTGTCCGGCATCATTGTTTCGGCCATTCTATCCGCCGGTGTCAGTTTTATCAAGTACATGGTCGATGAACAGGTAAGTGTGATCATCTTCTGGCTAATGGGCAGTTTTGGCTCCAAAACCTGGTCTGATGTCTGGCTGACCCTTGGCGCCCTTGCCGCAGGTCTTGGCATCTGTGGGTATTTTTCCAGAGAACTGAATGTGATGGCGCTGGGATCACGAACCGCTGCATCCCTGGGTGTCGATACACAGAAAGTCCGGATGATCCTTTTGATCACTGCTTCGCTGGTTTCTGCTGTCTGCGTGTCGGTATCAGGAATTATCGGGTTTGTTGGGCTGCTGGTACCCCACATCATGCGCACACTGACCGGGCCGGACAACCAGCGGCTGATACTTGTCTCGATATTCGCCGGAGCTATTCTGCTGCTGGGAGCGGACACCCTGACCCGTGCAGTGCTTCCGCACGAAATACCGATTGGGGTCCTGACCGCGCTCACCGGAGGGCCTTTTTTCTGCTATATTTACCGGAAACGACAGACCGGCGGAATCCATGACGATTGAAACTGAGCATGTCAGCTTCGGTTATGGCAAACTACCCGCCGTATGTGATGTGTCCCTGAAACTGAATTCCGGCATGTTTTACGGAATACTGGGCCCCAACGGCTGCGGCAAAACAACGCTGGTGGATCTGTTGATCCGACACCGAACACCGGATGCTGGTATCATTAGCTATCAGGGCAAACCTCTGGCGAAATACAGCAGAAAGCAGATAGCCCGGAGATTTGCGCTGGTTCCCCAGCAATATGCCGTCAATTTTCCGTTTACATCGCGCCAGGTCGTCATGATGGGCCGGTATCCCCACCTTGGACGCTTTGCATTTCCGGGCATGGAGGATCAGCGGCAAGTGGATGAAATCATGGAACAGACTGGCGCTATGGAATTTGAAAACCGGTTTATCTCGGAGCTTAGCGGCGGAGAACGGCAGCGGGTGATATTCGCCCGAGCCCTGGTTCAGGACACACCAGTGCTGATTCTGGATGAAGCCACATCCAACCTGGATATTTCCCATGCGATTTCGCTGTTCAGCCTGGCGTTCAAAAGAGTTGTTGATCAAGGAAAAACTGTGATTGCGGTCATGCAGGATATCAACCTGGCTGCTTTGTTCTGCCAGTATCTGATCTTGATGAAAAACGGCCGGGTGGTCCATCACGGCCCCTGCGATCAGGTGCTGAACGAAAGCACGATTCAATCGGTGTTTGAGGTAAGAGCCAAAGTCTATGAAGACATTTATGCTAATGCTAAACAGGTCGTATTCAATCGGAGTTCTCATGTCCCATAACCGAAACAAGATCGTTAGGAAGGGCGAAATATTCGAAGTTGGGAAGCGCGGAATATGCTTGGCTTCTGCTCTTCCTGACTTCCTGACTTCATGTCTTTTCATGACATGGATGTTGATTTTTATAGCTGCCTCTGGTGTTAGCGGGTATTGCGCCAGCGTTATCACAGACGACATGGGTCGAAAGATCACCGTAACGACACCATTCATGCGAATCGTTTCGCTGTATGCCGGCCATACGGAAAATCTTTTTTCACTGGGGCTTAATTCCGAAATCATCGGTGTCTCTCCAAACGAGACTTATCCGGAAAAAGTTCTGGCAAAACCGGTCTTTTCGTATCACGACGATCTTGAGAAATTTCTGGCGGCCCGGCCTGACCTTGTGCTAATTCGGCCCATGATCGACCGGGGATATTCCAGGCTTCTGACCGGCCTTGAGAAAAATGGCATCACAGTGGTTTCTCTCCAGCCAGGAAATCTGGATGAGATTTACCGCTACTGGCAGACGCTCGGATCACTGATTGGAAAAGAAGCGGAGTCAGGCAGGCTTATTGCCGGTTTCAAGGAATCGCTTGAAGTCATTCGCCAAAACGTCAGGGAAATCAATCCCCGAAAAAAGGTCTATTTTGAGGCCATTCATGATCGCATGAAAACCTTTTCGCCGGATTCCATGGCAATTTTTGCTGTCGAGACCGCTGGCGGAATCAATATTGCCAAGGATGCCGAGCCGGTTCGGGACACCAATATCGCAGCTTATGGAAAAGAACGGATTCTCTCCCATGCTTTTGATATGGATGTCTATCTGGCGCAATCCGGACCCATGAATCACGTCACGGTCGATTTGATTCGCTACGAACCTGGATTTTCTGCGATCAAGGCGGTTCAGTCCCAACAGATTTATCTGATTGATGAAGTACTGGTTTCGAGGCCGACAGTGAGGCTTCTTGAAGGCATTCGAACCATTGCAAAAATTCTGTATAAAGACACATAAGAGATCAGGTAGGGGCGAATCTTGTATTCGCCCTTTCGATAGGCGAATACAAGATTCGCCCCTACAGGTGGGTTGATGAAAATTGCCATATATTTTAGTGAAAAACTGATCCCATTTTTGTTCCGCCGACCCCCACCCCCTAACCCCCTCCCGCAAGGGGAGGGGGGACTTTCACTCCCGTAATCCCTTTCCGCAAGGGGTCGGGAGTTTGGACATTTACTCCCCCTCCCCTTGCGGGAGGGGGTCGGGGGGTGGGGGTGGGTTGATGGAAATTGCCGTATATTTTAGTGAAAAACTTATCCTATTTTTGTTCCGCTCGTATAATGAGGAATAAAAATGAGATCAATTTTAAACCAGTTTTTTGATGATTTTCATCACCCCACCCTAAAGGAGGTTGTCCGATTAAAGGAATTGTTGTTGCAGGAACACAGAGCGGGTCCGGGAAAACTACCCTCACGCTGGCCATTCTGGCCACCCTGAAGCGCCGGGGATTCCGTGTGGTATCGTTCAAGGTTGGCCCGGACTTTATTGATCCAGGCCACCACACTCGGATTACCGGCACAGCCTGCCGCAATCTGGATGGATGGATGCTTTCAAAATCCTGCAATCAGAAAATCTTTAACCGCCATATCAAATCCGCTGATTTTGTGGTCGTTGAAGGAGTGATGGGTCTTTTTGACGGGTATGACGGAAAAAGCGAGGCAGGCTCGACCGCACAGATGGCTAAATGGCTGAACCTTCCGGTGCTTTTGGCGGTCAATGCTAAAAGCATGGCCAGAAGCGCAGCCGCTGTCGTCTATGGCTTTGAAAAATTTGATCCTGATTTACGGTTTAGCGGAGTCATCTTTAATCAGTTGGGCAGTGCGCGGCACTTGAATTATCTGAAGGATGCCATTTCTGGCCGTGTTCAAATGCCATGTCTGGGAGGAATGCTTAGAAATGAGGACATTGCTATTCCGGAAAGGCATTTGGGGCTGGTTACACTTCAGGACCATCCAATGGCGCCGAGTGCTATTGACCGACTGGCTGATTTCATGGAATCTTCGGTGGATATGGATGCGCTGATGGCCTGCTTTTCGGATATCTCTGCCGATCCTGAAACAGCGCTCTCAACTATCCAGGTGGAGCCGGCATCCTGCCGGCTGCCGGAACCCGCAAAAAGCCGGCAGGATGCCGGCTCTACTGTTAAAATCGGGATAGCCATGGATTCAGCATTTTGTTTTTATTATTCGGACAACCTGGATGCACTGACTACAGCAGGCGCTGAACTCGTTCCTTTTTCTCCAATTGCGGATTCCAGCTTGCCCGAAGGACTGAGCGGAATCTATTTTGGCGGCGGTTATCCGGAACTTCATGCGGAAAAACTGGCGGCGAATTCGCAGCTCCGATCCACGATTCTGGCATTCAGCCTGAAGGGTATGCCCATTTATGCAGAATGCGGTGGACTAATGTATCTTTGCAGAGAGCTGACGGATATGGATGGCCGGAACCATCCCATGACCGGATGCTTTTCTTTTTCCACCCGGATGTTACAGCGCCTGAAAACTCTGGGGTATCGGGAAATTATACTGAAAAATGATACGATTCTGGGGAAGGCAGGCCAGAAGATTCGTGGACATGAATTTCATTATTCAGAAATCATTCCCCCTGCGGAGGTTAAGGGCGTATATGCGGTGACATCCCGATTCGGCGAATCCAATGTCGAGGAAGGATTTCAAGTGAATAACACCCTTGGCAGCTACATTCACCTGCATTTCGGCAGTCAACCGGAAGCCGCCGCAACTTTTGTCCAGGCATGCTTAGTGTATCAGAACCAACAGACATTATGAAAAATGTCTCAGCCGGCAGGATGCCGGCTCTACTACAAGTCACGACAACTACAGGAACACCATGACACCCAATGAGATAGAAACCCAAAGCTTTACTATCATCGATATCGAGGCCGGCTCTCATACCTTTTCTTCGGATGAATGGCGGATTGTCCAAAGAATGATTCATACTTCGGCCGATTTTGACTACATGAAAACCGTCCGGTTTCACCCGAATGCCATCTCGAAAGGGATTCAGGCCATCAGTGAGGGGAAAGCCATTATCACCGATACAAACATGGCCAAGAGCGGCATCAATACTGCTGGTCTTGTACGCTTTGGATGCAGCATCACCTGCCTGATTCAGGATTCCCAGGTATGCCAGTTGGCACATAACGCTGGCAGTACGCGGGCCGCTGCGGCAGTGGATGCCGCCCTGCCTGTGATGGAAGGCGGCATCTATGTTGTCGGAAACGCCCCGACCGCCCTTCTGCGTCTGATCGAGTTGATTAAAGAGGAGCAGGCGCGTCCGGCCCTTGTCATAGGACTTCCGGTCGGGTTTGTGAATGCTGCTGAATCCAAGGCATATCTGCTGAACATGGACTATCCCAGTATTTCCAATGCTGGCAGAAAAGGCGGGTCCACGGTTGCCGCCAGCGTGGTGAATGCATTAGTTAAACTAACAACTGCAAAATTGTCATCAAGGTGATAGAATGAAACAACAAACAGGCACATTATATGGTATCGGCGTGGGTCCGGGAGATCCGGAACTGCTGACAGTAAAATCAGCGCGGATTCTATCTGAAGTTGACGTTGTTTTTGCCGCAGCATCCACCAAAAATGATTACAGCCTGGCGGTCAATATCGCCGGCCAGTATATCCCCAAAGGAACAGATGTCAGGGTGCTTCAGTTTCCTATGACCAAAGACAGGGAAGAAACCTGCAAGGCATGGAAAACCCATGCTGAAACCATCATTTTGGCGCTGGAACAGGGAAAAAACGTGGCGTTTCTAACCCTTGGAGATCCCATGACATACTCTACATTCGGATATATTCTTAAAAATATTCAAGAAATCGCATCCCATATTCCAATTACCACCATTCCAGGCATAACGTCCTACCAAGCGGCTGCGGCCTGCATCAATACACCGTTGGTCGAGGGCGAAGAATGCCTTCTGGTGGTTTCCGGTGTCAACGGCGGAGATCGTTTTCGGCAGATGACTATAAAACCTGAAAATGTCGTTTTCATGAAGGCGTATCGAAATATCAAAGACATCAATGCAGCCCTTGAAAGTGCTTCCGGTTTTACCAGGTGTGTTGGAATCTCTAATTGCAGCCTTCCGGATCAAAAAATTTACTCGGACATCAGGGAATTCAATGATCGCAGCCCGGAATATTGGACACTGATCATCGCAAAGCAATCCAATAACAATGCGTAAAGCCAAACCGATTCGCTATACGCCCCTTGCGGTTTCACTTTTGCTCTCAGTTACTCTGGTGATTGTCAGCATCTATGGATTTCATGCTACGAGCCGGGTTCATGTATTCTCCAAACTGGTCTGGCCGCTAATTCGATTGATGCTGGCGATCAGCGCAGGACTGGTGGCGGGAGAAATCATTGAAGCATCCGGTTGGACCAAACGTATTGCCGTCATCGCCGGACCGTTGTTTCGGTTTGGCCGTTTGGGGCAGCACTGTAGCGTCGCTTTCACTACCGCCTTTATCTCTGGTGTCGCCTCCAACGCCATGCTTCAGGATTACTACAAAGATGGAAAGATCACACGAAGCCAGCTTTATCTTACTAATCTTGCTAATCAACTTCCCGCTTTTTTTGCTCATCTTCCCACCACGTTTTTCATGGTGGTTCCCATTACCAGGTGGGCTGGAACCCTGTATTTTTTACTGACCTTCATAGCTGCCATACTGCGCATGGCCTGCGTGCTGATTTACGGCCATTTTAGGTTGCCAAAAGATAGCTTTGCTTTGGATGTGGTGTCTTCTGCGATTCCGCAAGCAGCCAAGGAATTCAGAACCATCTTGCAGAACCTGTGGAAAAAATTCCCTGCCAGACTGATTACAATGGCGGTTTATGTCATCCCGATTTATGTCGTTGTCTTCATTCTCAATTCCATGAATGTCTTTGAAATGGCGCGGGACTGGCTGGCGCGTTTCATCACTACAACCTTTATTCCCATGGAATCTCTGTCTTTGGTTGTTTTGAGTTTTACAGCCGAGTTCGCCTCCGGATTCGCTGCTGCCGGCGCGTTGATGGACGCTGGGGTCATCACCACCAAGCAAACGGTTCTGGCGCTTATCATCGGCAATGTCATAGCAGCGCCTATCCGTACTCTTCGACATCAACTGCCATGGTACGTTGGGGTTTTTTCACCCCGAATGGGATTGGAGCTGCTGCTGATGGGGCAGGGATTCAGGGTCGTCAGCCTGATCCTGGTGGGATTTCTGTATTATGTTCTGATATAAAGGCGACTGCGAGGGGCGAATGGGAAAAAGTAGAACACAAAAAGCAGGCAGGATGCCGGCTCCACCAGTGGTGCTTAAATCCGGTTTCACCACTGGAACTGCGGCTGCGGCTGCGGCCAAAGCTGCACTGACCCGGATTGTTACCGGCTCTGCTCCGGGTTCGGTGGATATATTGCTTCTGACCGGAAACAGGATGCAGATTCCGGTTCATAGCTGCAAACAGATTTCCGGATGCCGTGCAAGCGCGACAGTAATCAAGGATGCCGGCGATGACCCTGATGTCACACACTTGGCGGAGATCGGTGCTATTGTTACACTTTGCTCTGTCTCAGATTTTCAGGAAAGCGATGATATCGAAAAAGGAAAAGTATCCTTGAATATCACGATTACCGGCGGTGAAGGCGTTGGACATGTCACGCTTCCAGGTCTGGAAATTCCGCCAGGAGAGCCTGCTATCAACTTAGGCCCCCGAAAGATGGTAGTTCAGGCCATTAAAGACGTTCTGGACGAACAGCAACTAAATCAGGTTGACAAGATTGATTCGGTATGCGTTGAAGTTTTCGTGCCTCAAGGAAAGCTTCTGGCTGAAAAAACCCTGAACGCCAGACTTGGTATCATTGGCGGCATCTCCATACTGGGAACAACCGGTATTGTTAGACCCATGTCTCATGATGCATATATAGGAACTATTGCCTCTTCCCTGTCGGTGGCTCGTGCGGGCGGCTGCATGCAGGTAGTACTGACCACCGGCAGAAGAAGCGAGCGATTCGCCCAATCAGCGATTCCTGATTTGCCGGAAGTCGCCTTCATCCAGATAGGAGATTTTTTCAAAACTTCTTTGGAAGCTGCGATCCAAAAGGAGTTTACCCAAATCACGATTGCCGTTTTATTCGGAAAAGCACTGAAAATGGCACAGGGCTTTGCCCATACACATGCAGCCAAATCCGATCTGTCTCTGGCCGTCCTGTCTGAATGGGCGATGGATGTCACGAGAGACGGGGAATTCAGCCAACGCTTGAGCCGGGCCAATACCGCCCGCGAAACCTTATCCATTATCACGAAAACACATCCTGCCATGATTTCGGATGTTGGCAGACGCATGCTTTTGTCTGCAAACAGGTTCGCCGGAGAAAAAGTGACGATTCAGGGAATAATTTTTGATTATACTGGCAAGGTGTTGTACTGTCTAAGCCAATAGAAACATATACTGCGAACCGGCATAATTTTACGTTTTTGATCCCCCACCCCAACCCTCCCCCGCTGGGAGAGGGAGTTTATGAAAAGCGCAGATTATGCCAGTTCGCAGTATAAAGTGGCGGAAGCTTCCAGCTCCGGAAAACCGGATCAGTATGACCCGTTCACCAAACTTTGTAATTAATGAGACCACATATAGACGATTTATGACCAATTCATCAAGCCGGAAGGATACCGGCGCTACAAATCACGCACAAGTAGTTGTCATCGGGATGGGACTATCCCTGAATGACCTTACGGCAAGGCACCTGGATATCATCCGCAGGGCGGATATTCTGATAGGTGGCAAACGCCACCTGGCCTGCTTTAAGGATCATCACGGGATTCAGAAGGAAATCACCCGTGATATTCCGGAACTGACGGACTTTATTGGACAGCATTTCAAAACGCATCAGATTGTGGTGCTGGCCTCGGGAGATCCGCTTCTGTTCGGTATCGGATCCATTATCGTTGATGCGCTGGGACCGGATCATGTTGAGATATATCCCAACATCTCCTCGGTTTCGGCGGCTTTTTCGCGCATCAAAGAACCCTGGCATGATGCACGGGTAGTTAGTATGCATGGGAAAACATCTGAATGCAGTCTTTTGAATGCTGTAAAGGAATCGCCTCTTGTGGCGGTATTGACCGATCCTGTCCGTAACCCTGCCTGGATTGCCGCGCTTTTGCTGCGTCACAAAATAGACGGCTGGATGTCGGCGCTAATTAAACAGGTAGATATCTGCGTTCTGGAGCAATTAGGTATGCCGTCTGAAAAAATATCCTGGCATTCACTGGAAGAGGTAGTGGGAAAAAGCTTTTCAGAGCCTAATATCGTTGTTCTAAAACGAACTTCCGTCTCGCCTTCGTTGGCCGGACTTCACTTGGGCATGCCTGACGATGCTTACGATCATGAAAATGGACTCATCACCAAACCTGAAATACGCGCTATCAGCTTAGCCAAACTCAAACTACAGGCTCATCATGTCCTGTGGGATCTGGGTGCGGGCAGCGGATCCATCGGCATTGAAGCCTCGCTGCTAATGCCTCAAGGAATAATTGTGTCCATTGAAAAGCATCCGGACCGAATCAGGAACATCGAATGCAACCGATTGCGCCACGGTGTCACGAACATGGATATCCGGCAGGCAGTTCTTCCTGACGGACTTGATGGTCTGCCGGCCCCGGACCGCATTTTCATCGGTGGCGGCGGCAGGACGCTTGAAACTATAATCCGCTCGGCTGCCAGGTATTTAAAACCCGATGGCGTTATAGTCCTGAATACTGTTCTGATGGACAATCTAACAACTGCGATGACTACATTAAAAGAACTTGGCTTTTCTACCGATACGGTCCAGATTCAGGTCAGCCGCAGCAAGGATATGCCATGGAGCCAGCGGTTTGAAGCCCAGAATCCGGTGTGGATCATTAGTGGAATTATTAAACCTTAACCCAGCTTTGGAGGATGTTTCTGTGCAATCTGTTTCAGATAGTTGGCAGGATGCCGGCGCTAATGTTCGATATCCGGTTCAGTTTATTGGTGCAGGGCCGGGTGACCCCGATCTGATCACAGTCAAAGGCCAGAAGGCATTGATGAAGGCTGATGTCGTCATTTATGCAGGATCGCTGGTTCCTGAAGCGCTTCTGAAATGGACCCGGTCTGGAGCCATTTCCATCGACAGCGCATCCCTAAATCTGGAGCAAATCATTGATGTCATCGCCGAAAACTGGAAGGACGGAAAGCAGGTAGTCCGCCTCCATACCGGCGATCCAAGTCTCTATGGTGCCATTTTCGAGCAGATGGCGGCCTTAAATGCCAAGAACATAGCGTTTACCGTGATTCCGGGAGTAACAGCAGCTTTTGCCGCAGCCGCAGCCATGGGCCTGGAATATACGCTTCCGGAGATTTCCCAGACCCTGATTCTTACGCGAATGGCAGGCAGAACTCCGGTTCCAGAATCGGAAAACCTTGAATCACTGGCCAGTCACCAGGCATCCATGGCGATTTATCTTAGCATCTCCCTGATTGATGAGGTGCAAGCCACGCTGTCAAAAACTTACGGTCCTGATGCAGCCTGCGCCATTGCCTATAAAATCAGTCATCCAGAAGAGCGGATTGTTTATACGCGAATCGATCAATTGTCTGAAACCGTCCGGAAAGAAAACATCACCCGTCAGGCCCTGGTTATCGTCGGCAAGGTGCTTGATGTAACCCTGGAAAGCTTGAAACACCGCTCCAAGCTCTATGACAAAGCCTTTACGCACGGGTTCAGGGAAAAAGAGCCGCAGTGAACTTACCCGATCCTCAACAACTTTCCGGCATCCTGCCAGCTCTACTTGCTGGCAGGATGCCGGAGCCACTTGCTATCTGGGCAATCACTCCCGATGGACTTTCCATGGCGCTGAAGCTAATGGATGCTTTTCCGGGACTACTGCATGTTTCTGAAAGTCTTTTGCCTTGTCCTGCCCCCTGTTTTTTCTTTGCCCGGCTGGCGGACTGTGTAAAGGATCGCTTCTCCCTTTTTAGAGGACATGTCTTTATCATGTCCACCGGCATAGTGGTGCGGCTCATCGCCCCCTGCATCGCCTCGAAAACCAAAGATCCTGCCGTAGTTGTCATGGATGAAAAAGGCAGGCATGTCATAAGCCTGCTTTCAGGCCACATCGGCGGCGCCAATCGCCTGGCAACGGCCATTTCCGAAAAACTCCATGCTACTGCCGTCATCACCACGGCGACGGATATTCATCAGGTTCCGGCTATTGATGTTATAGCGGTCGATAGCGGCCTGTTCATCGAAAACCCCGAGGCCATCAAAACCATAAGCATGGCCTTTCTGAACCAGACTCCTGTCTATCTACATGATCCGTATCATCGGATGGATAAAGTATCGGAGCTTGATAATATGATTCCTCTGACACAGACATCAAGCAGGCAGGATGCCGGCGGCGCTACTTCTCCTGCTGTTGTGATTGACGATCGTCTGATGCGATTTCCAGACCCAAGCCTAATACTACGACCAAAATCCCTGATCGCCGGAATGGGGTGCAACCGCAACACCAGCGCCAATGAGATACGGGAGTTTCTTGTCAAAAATATGGATAAATTTGCATTATCCATGAACAGCCTGAAATGTATCGCCACGATTGATATCAAATCCGATGAGGCAGGGCTGCTAAAAGTAGCCCAAAGCCTCCACATTCCCATCCGGTTTTTCACAAAAGAAGAGTTGTCTGAAATAGACAGCCCGAATCCCTCGGACATCGTTAATAAACACATAGGAGTACCCAGCGTATGCGAAGCAGCAGCAATTCTGGCATCGGAGAACGGGAAACTGATTGTTCCCAAACAGATCAGCCCGAATGTAACCTTGGCCATTGCCCGAATAAACTTTTCGTTGTCGGATTAGGACCAGGCAATCCTGATCATCTGTCAAAACGGGCCTGCGATGTTCTGGAAGCCGTTGACACGGTTGCAGGATACACGACATACCTCAATCTGATCCAGCCGCTAATCAAAGGCAAGAAGATCATCAGCTCTGCCATGACCCAGGAAGTTGACCGGGTCGAGGCCGCCATTGAAGAGGCCTTGTCAGGCAAGTCCTGTGCGATCGTATCAAGCGGCGATTCCGGAATTTATGCCATGGCGGGCCTGGTTCTAGAGATATGCGCCATCCGCGGGATTCCTATTCTGAAACCGGACACTCGCTCCGCCATTCATCCGCAGACGCTTCAAGTCGAAATTGTTCCAGGAATCCCGGCGGTCTGCGCCGGTGCATCGCTCTTGGGCGCACCGCTAACCCATGATTTTGCGTGCATCAGCCTCAGCGATCTGCTAACACCATGGGAAGTCATTGAAAAGCGTCTGAATGCCGCAGCTCTTGCCGATTTTGTGATTGTCCTCTACAACCCTAAAAGCAAGCGCCGATCCACCCAACTGGAAAAGGCGCAGCAGATCATTTTAAAACACAGGGATAAAAATACGCCGGTCGGCATCGTCACCAGCGCCATGCGGGAAGAGCAGGAAATTGGCTTGACCACACTTGAGCATCTACATTCGGCATCGGTCACCATGCTAACTACAGTTTTCATAGGAAATAGTTCAACGTTTGAATATCAGGGGCTGATGATCACCCCGCGAGGTTACAGTAAGAAATATGATATTCGATAGATTTTATTTCCTACGCCTGACGGAGAAGAGCCGAAGTTAGGGAGATCAGAAGGGCAGATATACTGCGAACTGGCATAATCTGCGCTTTTCATAAACTCCCTCTCCCAGCGGGGGAGGGTTGGGGTGGGGGATCAAAAACGTAAAATTATGCCAGTTCGCAGTATACTTCTTATACTATAACCGGCTAAGAGAGGCGCTTCAACATGGCTTACATGAAATATCAACCGGTGTCATAGTATCCGATGAAATCGTTGAAAACGATAGGGAACCAGCAAATCTGTGTAATGGTCGAAACGATGATCGAGTCCTAAATTGTCCAAAGTCCAATCAATATGTGACATGGTAAACTATCTGTTGACATTCGAAGATTTCCCCCTCACAGTTAAGAATACCGACACGAAGGTGTGTTTTCAAGTTTCATAATTCTTTTTACAATCAAAGGAGGATGGATTGATGCGACGATTTTACTTTTTTCTAATACCGTTGTTTTGCCTTGTATTTCTGATGGGATGTAAACTGACCATTGCGACATTCAACGCACCCAATACCGCAAATACAGGTTCGGTAATACCGCTGACCATTTCTTGTGCTGCAACGAATATGAAAGACGGGGCATCCGTGAATGGGGTTGTCGTGCAGATACCAGCAGGCTGGTCAGTTATTTATGCCAAAGTAAATTCCGGCGGGAGTAGTGATGATTTGACAGAAGATGCGGGCATTGCCGGTTTGTACACAGCAGAAGCCAATCAAGTGATATGGGCTGGAGTAGTCGGTGGTTCCGACTCCGGTAGCGAGGGTGATAAGGTTTCCTTTACTATCAAGGTTCTTACTGGAAATTTTTCGGGAAGCTATGGCCAAACCCAGAATTACAATCTGAAGGCGGCTGTCGGCGCGGAAAGAGGAGGCGTTTGGATTACAGATGATCCAGAAAATGTTTTTGATTTTGCGGCTATCACAGGCGAAAAATACAAAAAGAGCATCACCGTAACCAAGGTTGAGGACACCACTGCACCGAATCCGGTAACCAATATAGTTGTAAGTGTTGGAAGTACAATGATGAGTAGAGAAACAATTGTTCAAGTAGCCTGGGATAAATATGACGAAGCTGCTCAGGGTGATGTGGTCATCTACCGGGTGTACCGAAGCACAAGTGACTTTTTCGATATCAGCAGCATGAGACCCATTGCTGAAGTATCTGCTGGATGCTATTCCTATTTCGATTATAACATCATACTCGGTAATGGATATTACTATGGGGTTACCGCAGTCGATGAGCTTGGCCATGAGAACCCTGCTGTCAGTAATGTTTACATTTTTGTAAACTATCCCGAATTATTCGTGGCTCCTGCCAGCCGCAATGTGGCTAAAGACTCAGGCACCACTACATTCAGCGTTTCAAAAACCGGAACTGTAGCCATGCCGTGGAGAACCGCAGTAACATCGGGTGGCAGTTGGCTTTCGATCACATCCGGGGCCAGCGGGACGGATACCGGAACGATCACTTGCAGTTTCAGGGCGAATACCAGCACCTCAGCCAGAACTGCTACCATTCGGGTAACTGCAATCGGTGCAACAGGCAGCCCGGTGGACGTGACAGTAATACAGGCACCAGCACCAACGCCGACACCAACGCCGACACCAACTCCAACACCAACTCCAACACCGACTCCAACTCCGACACCAACACCAACACCAACACCAACACCAACACCAACACCAACACCAACACCAACACCAACACCAACACCGACTCCAACACCAGCGCCCAATCCCATAATTGGATCAAATTCAATAGATGCGATTGATGTGGTCAAGATTACGGATATGTCGGGTTTGCTTCCTGATGGCGGCAAGATTATCACTGTCATGGCATGGGACAAAGACGGAAAAGAGATTCCAACGGCCGGGTATTCCTTGCCGTTATCCATCATCAATCATGGAACCACCAGCATTCGGGGTGAAGACCTTGAGGGCAGATTCCCTGATGGCACACCGGCAGCCTATACCTTTTCAGTCGAATCTTCGAAAATGTTTATCACCAATGTCAATGACAGCATCGATGGTGCGGTCAAGGTACCCATCATTTATTCAAACGGGCTAAGTAACTTTGTCTCGAACTCCATCGGCTCCCGTAATACTCTCAAGGTGACGGATATGTCCGGCTCCATTGCCGAAAGTGGTGTTGCAATTACCGTTACGGCTTGGGATGCATCCGGTAAGGCCATGCCTGAATCAACATCTGCGGTGCCTTTGAAACTTTACAACCATGGCACAACCACCATTGCCGGGTCATCTCTTCCAGCCCGTTTTCCATCGGGTACGCCAATGACTTATGAGTTTACTATCGCTTCACCAAAGCTAATTGTTTCCAATGTCAAAAACAGCAGTGATGGAACGCTGAACATTCCAACCGTTTATACGGTTGGGGTCAGCAGTTTCGTCTCAAACTCCATTGGATCCAGAAATACCATCTACATTTCTGATTTTTCAGGTACATTGGATACAGGTGGGGCTGCTATCAGTGTCAGAGCATGGGATGCTTCCGGAATGGAGATTCCAGAGTCTGTATCTGTCGGTTCATATAAAATTTTCAATTATGAAACGGTAAAGATCACTGGTGCAGAGCTGGCCAGTCGGTTCTCTTCGGGTACCCCTATGACTTATGAGTTTACCGTCGATTCATCAAAAGTTGTGATTACCAACGTCAAGAGTAGCTCGGATGGCAGCATCAATATTCCAACGGTTCACACTAATGGGATAACCAACTATACTACCAACTATGTCAGTGATCTGAATACCATTAGAATTACGGATATGTCCGGCGGTATTCCTGCAGGTGGAGCCAGTATCACCATTACTGCCAGGGATGGGGGCGGAATTTTGATTCCCGAATCCGGAGGCACCATAGCGCTGAAACTCAATAATCATGGCACAACCACAATCGAAGGGAACGACCTTAGGAATCGGTTCCCAAGTGGTACTCCTGTCACTTATGGATTTTCCATTGGTTCGCCAAGTGCGGTCGTCACCAATCTTACGAAAAGTACGGATGGAACAATCAATATCCCGACGGTATTCACCCTTGGACCTTGTGGAGGAATATAGCTAACTGTTTGTCTGAATAGAAAACATTATGTATGGTGACTGGAGTGGTGGGTTAAACAAGAGGAATTTTGTTTAATCCACCACTTTTCGTTTTAATGAGGCAGGGCAGTGGTCAATGAATCTGTTATCGAAATGTACTATTATGGCGTTTCATTAACAATGATCAAGCGTTTCTCTCTTTCGGCATAAACTGCAAATCAAATGTCAGTGAGTACCCCATGGCCTTTGCATACCGCTTTATTGTTTTGATTCCAACGTTTCTTCCAGATTCAATTTTTGCCACTGCTGGTTGCGATACACCCAGGCGTATGGCCAGTTCGGCCTGCGTGATCCCGGCATTGACGCGGGCTTTTATCAATGCATCAATCCATGCAAATTCTTCCTCCAGAATTGTGTATTCCTTATTGTATTCGGCATCTCTATCCATCAAATCTTTATGTATATTTCTGGCATTAATCATAGTTTTACCTCAGTTGCTCTTTTTTGGGCGATTTCAATTTCCTTCAAAGGCGTGTTTTGACTTTTCTTTGAGAAAAATCGGAGCACCACAACCCTCCGGCGGCTTGCTGTCACATATAATCCCCGTGCAATACCATTCCGCCCCCTCGAACGCATTTTCCAGATCATCCCATTGATATGGCGTGCAAGAGGCATAACCTTTACCGCCCCTCCCCTCCGCCTGACGGAGAAGAGCCAACGTCAGGAAGATCAGAAGAGCAGATACTTCTTTACTATAACCGGATAGGGGGAGGTGCTTCAACATGGCTTACACACATCATGAATAAAGGCATTGCGCTGGCCACAGGCGATGACGTGGGCATTTTGAATGCCGATGATTTTTATCTGTCAAAGGTTAAGTCATTGACAATGGGGAGATAGACTATTTAGGTAGACATTCTTATGGGCATTAAGCTGATAGGATATCCATATTCTACCAGAATATCTTCCTGCTTTCCTGCTACATATTCGATGAAATCCATAACTTTATCATCATCATCCCAATCAATTCCTTTTATAATAACCCATACATGATTCGAACTGCTCGGGCTATCAGTTATTTTTCCAAACTCAATTTCAGGATATTTTTGTCTGGCATAGTCCATAAGTTCGTTTATCAATCTTTCCTGAACATGATTAAGTGTCATTCCTAATCTCCTTTGAAATATCTTCTACAAAAATAATAGCTTTCTCCAAAGTACGTTTAGCTTTCTTTTGCTTGATATATTCATCTGAATAATCTGCAATATCTCTTACCTCCTGAACTAAATTAAGGAGCCCTTTTAAGTGTGAAAAGCGTTTGTTTCCCAAAACAAATGCTTTTGAAAATTCAGATTGAACCCAATCACCAATTTGGCAAAATGGTTGTCCGAAATCGATATTTTGGCAAAATCCTTGAGAAACTGTTTATGTCTTTTGACGGCGGACATTGCTTAACTCCGAAAGAATATCTTCAAACGAAACTGCAT
>CAIMCT010000575.1 GCA_903839535.1 uncultured Desulfobacteraceae bacterium | reverse complement strand
ATTATGCCCGTTTGCAGTATAATAAATGAAGTTATACTGCGAACTGGCATAATCTGCGCTTTTCATAAACTCCCTCTCCCAGCGGGGGAGGGTTGGGGTGGGGGATCAAAAACGTAAAATTATGCCGGTTCGCAGTATAGTTCGCCGGGAATTGTCGGAATGTCACCGACGCTACTTGTGGGTATCAAAATCCGTTTTGCGCCCGAATCAAACGCCACTTGAAGGGATTCCGCCAGGTTTACCGTTTTAACAATTGTCCCCCCAAGGCTCATGTCGCCAAGAACCACCATCTGACCCTGGAGCGGTTTGTTCATCATGCCAGAACATAAGGCAATGAAACTGCACAGGGTCAAAGCACCTGCCGCACCGGTGTTATGCATTTCCACAACATGAAGGTGATAGTCATGATCTCCGACTTTGCTCATGGCGGTGACTCTATTGATGTTCGCCTTGAAATAATCAAAAGCAACCTTGATGGCTTCTTTTGTCTTTGTGTCTGCGCCTGAACCGGATATTGACAGTTTTCCTTTGCCGCCGGTCACCTGTAGTTCCAGCCTGTAAAGCCCCAGGCGCTCCGCTGTTCCAAATGCAACCGTGTGCATGGTTCCAGGCTTCATCGGCCCTTCAGTGATCAATGATCCGCCCCCATGTTCCGGAACACTTACAAATCTTTCTTCCAAAGTGTCATTGTCAATGTAACTGAAATGAACATCATAAAATTCCATGCCGCCGATTTTTAATTGTTTTCAACCAGCGGAATCAGCCGAGCCATCAGATGCCGGGCCCGTTCCACAAAATTGGTAGGTTCCAGGCCTATTGAACGCAGCAACACGCCAATCCACTGGCTTTCGGTAAATGCCTTGCGCCCTTCAAAGACGGAATCCAAATCAAGATTAGGCATTTGAATCGGCTTAAGTTCAGAAAGGATAAACGGCGTTGTTCTTGCCCCTTCATCATAAAGATATTGAAGATTGAGAATGCACCATATCCCGCCGACAAGGAGTTTTTCATATTTTTTGATTGTATCGCTGCTAATTTCAATGCCTCCCACGCCAAGGTTGGAAAGCATCGCCTCATATTTATCCCTGTTTACATTGAGCTTAACGGTAACCTTGTCTATGATTTTATAATTCCCCAACTCTTTGATCTTTGACTTGATCTTTTCCGCTTCATCGGGTCTGACATAATTATCCGAGAGAATCTGCTTTACGCTTTTCATCCCTTCGGCGATAACGATTTCATCATCCACCGCACAATACATACCCAGGAGATATTCCAGAACATATACCGGAACATTGGCGCCTTCCTTGAGCAGTTTTGTGAGATCTTTGCGAACCACCCGGCCGGCAAAATGCGTGTTTAATAATTCATCAATGCTTTTTTCAGTTTCCATAGTTTCAGCCCTTAAAAATGATGAACTCGTAAAAAGTCGAAATGCGGACGGCTTCGTAAAAAGTCCGCAGGCAAGGCGCGCAAATTCTGAGGAGTGAGGCGTACTTTGGGTACGCCGCAACGACGAAGAATGCAGCGCAACGCAGCATCCGGACTTTTTACGAAGCCGTCAAAAATCATTGGTAAAGGCGATATCAATGTTTACCGGCATCCGTTCATATTCGGTATCATCCATATTTCTTAAAACCAGAAAATATTCCTTTTTGTTGTCATAAGTCCCGGTCCTTAATGACAATTTTACCGATTTCTGGCGCTCGTCAAGGGAAGCGGAAGTACTGTCGAATGTCACGGTTTCTTCATTGGAGATCAGATCATTTCCATCCCGAAGTGATATTTTCAATGTTAATGCCTTCATTCGATCCGACACCTGGTCCGTCTGGATGACTTTATAAACCGGTCTGTTTGTTACCAGTTTTTTATATGCGCCAAGGAGTGATACGCCCACGGACCGGACTTCGGATTTTTCCAGATGAATGCCTTTCATTTCAGATACGGAAACAACCGGGATGACAATCTCCTGGAGCATGGCCCCACCGTGATAAAACCTGGCTCCGCCCACAAAATGTAACCTGTTTGTCCCTTTGGGCAGCAGAAATTCCATCTCGACATCCGTATGCGCTGTGATTTTGGTATTTCCAAAGAACGTATTGTCGGTACCGTTTAATTTTTTTCCAAGGATGAATCTTTTATGGGTTTTTACAGCATTTTCAGGATTGAATTCGATTTTGCTTTTATCAATTGGTTCTGGGGGCTTTTCCTGATAAATGAACCCATGATCCGCTGTGACAATGATGTTTGTTCCGTTTAAGGAATTAATGATGAAACTGATCAGTGCATAAAGGACATCAATGGTTTTTCGGACCGCTTCGAACGTATTGCCTTCCGAGACGGCTTTGTCTCCGGTGGCGTCAATCTGGTCATGATATATGTAAATAATCCGGTAAGGTTTAACAAATTCCCGGCCCTTGTCCTTGCTCATGACCATCAACTCATCGGCTTTAGTCGCTGTGCCTTCATATAGGGAAAGAATATCAGCCCGCAATGCTGTTGAACCTGTCGCCCTATCATCAACAACAACAACATCACCTTTCGATTTAAATGATAACCGCTGATGAGGCAAAAGAGATGCCATACCCAATTCCGTATAGCTCGGCACAACTCCCAGCATGGGTTCGAGGTCGGCTTTTAACCGGTATTTGCCATTGATGATTTTGGTCAATTCTTCAGCGGCTTCATACCGGAATGCATCGCTGATAATGACAAAAAGTCTGTTCCGGGAAGACCCTTGGACTGTTGGTTGAACGTATTTATCAAAAAAGTCGTATTGGTTGGTTATGTTAGGAATACGCCATCTTTTCATTAGATTGTCCGGATGGTCTGGTGTTAGAAAATCGCCCCATGTTAGCGACAACTGCATCATAAACCAGTTGCTGTAACAATCTTCGACCTTATCCCTAAGCTTTTTTAATACATCCCAGCCAGCCAGATCAGGTTTGTTTGAAAACTCATGAAATTTTCGGTACAATTGATCAAACAGAAACAGTTCCCGAGTATAGGCGACGAGCATCACTTCAGCCGAAGGATAAGAAAACCCTGCATCATATTTCTTTCTCAGCTCAAACAGATCAATGGCGGACAGCATTGCATGATAAGTGATTCGATACCGGTTTCCCGAAAAATCTTCCTCTAAAGTTGTCGTTGCCCAGTGTCCATCCAGCCGATGCTTAATCGCCTCCCGCATCCCCGGATACCCGTTTTCGGAATTGCCGATGAGTTGATCCCGAATACCGCTGATGATTCTGCGCTCTACCGCCTCAAACGTCATGATCTCATCCAATGTGCTGGCATCAATGGATGACAGGAGTTCCTTAATCTTTAATCGGCTCCCGGCAAACTGTGAAATTGCATTATAATTCTTGAAATGATTGGTGTTGCTCCGCCATTGAGACAAAAACACCGATGAATTCATAGCCTGAGTGGGGTTTGGTATGATGAAATGGGAAATTGATGAAGGCGGATCGGCTTTGATGGCGTTTGCAAAATCCGTCACAAATACCCGCAATAAAAAATCTACTAAACTTGGTGTGTCTGTATTTACATATCCAAATGTCTGGCTAAGAATCTTCCAAAAGAAAGGCATCAGGTCGAGTTTTTCTATTTCCATCCATGGTTTGGAAGTCTCTTGTGTGTCAAACTTTCCTTTCTGACAAAATGAGTCGAAGAGTTTCATCAGGATAGAGAATGGTTCCGGTTGATCCGCCCTGGTAATCACTGCCAGCATTTTAAGGTCAATCTCGTCTTCCAGGTCATCGGCGGCCACCCACTTTTTCAACCGGTTCATCCTGTCCTGACTATTAAAAAATGCTTTTCTTGTCTGAATATATGGCCGGATGCTCTGATGGTTCAGATCCAGTTCCTTTAATGTGATTGAGGCGGTATCAGCAAGAAATGTATAACTATAAAGGCGGATATCAAACAGCCAGTCATCTTCCGGCGACGGTTCATGCCAGGGAGCGTATAAAACATATTTGCCGACGGGATCATCGATTTCGAGTTTGATTTTGAGTTCAAGGGCGCTGTGCGCATCCATTCGCAAAATAGCGGCGCCATTTAACTCCAGAGACGACAATATCTCATCAAACTCCCTTTCGCCGTCATACCAGAAGATGATGCGTTTGTTCTTTTCCGTAAAAATCCGGTTTAATGTGTCTGATATTTGTTTGATGTCCATTTAAGTTTTCACCGTTTATTTTTTTCAACGATTCAGAACATGCTTTCCTTTAAATTCACCATTTTGTTTCCTGATAAGCTTTTGGAAAATCGCGTTTTCCATGAACAATCGTCAATATTTCAATCTTTTTTTCCTTGATTTCGTATATGAGCCGATAGGAATAAATAATGAGTTCCCTGATATTCGGCTCGGATAATTCAGGAACAATTCTGCCGGTTTCAGGAAGATCGTTTAAACTCCCCGACCTGGAAACAATGTCCTGCACGACTTTTTTTGCATAATATTTAGAATCTTCGGCAATATAATCATGAATCTTCTTTAAATCACGTTTTGCCGGTTGGGTCCATTTCACCATAATTCAATTTCTTTCTTTAATTCATCAATGGATGTCACCTCTCCCCGGTCAGCGGCTTTTCTGCCTTTTCCGATTTTGTCGATGACGTAAAGACGATACATGATTTCATCCATATTGGTCTGATCAGGCATTTGTGAAATAGCGTCAATGGCTTCCTGTTTTAATGTTTGCATGTTTATCTCCTTTTTTTAGTTTTTCTCACCGCAAAGATGCGGAGGACGCAAAGGTTTTTTTGCGCGAAGCGCTTTCCCCTTTTTTGCGTTCTCTGCGTCCCTGCTCAGGCATTTTTACGATGACATCATATATCGCTCTATGTCCATCGCTTATGCTTCTTTCGATTTTAAGATCATAAATTCGTGAGAATTCATCCGCTTTTAATTCATTGTTCTTTTAATCGTCGCGAGTCTGATTATAAGTAATCATTCACATCCTCCCCCAGTGGAGCATAAGCGCCAACTGAAACTCCCCCCTTTGAAAAAGCGCCAATTTAGACTCCCCCCTTTGAAAAAGGGGGGCCGGGGGGGATTTTCAGTTTCAATCGCACATTTACTGTCTGATGGATGGCTTCAACCACAGCATCTGTTTCCACCAAAACTTCTCTGCTGTTAAAACGAATTACATATATTCCAAGGCCGGCAAGGAATGCATCCCGATTTTCATCTTTCTGTAAATACCCTCCTTTGAGATGTTGCGACCCATCCACTTCAACGACCAATTTCACCTTCGGAGCATAGAAATCAACAATATAGTTGCCAAGGGGTTTCTGACGGTAAAACTGTATGCCCAGTAACTGTTTACGCCTCAGTCGCGTCCAGAGATGTTCCTCGCTATCGGTTGCATGACATCGTAAAAGGCATGATTTGTCCTTGAGATATCTCCGATAGTTTAGCATCTCCTACTCCTTTTGAAATCCCCCCTAACCCCCCTTTTTCAAAGGGGGGAATTTATGTTAGCGCTTATGCTCCAGTCTAAGCTCTGCATATCAAAGTTAACGGTAATTTCATTTTATTCTCCTGTAATCGCTTTGACTTCCGCCAGCAGGTTGCCGAATTTGCTGTAATTGACTTTTACGCCGTCGTCCAGGTCCAGAGATATGCGCATGTCGGTGTAGTGGCGGAGTTCATCATCGAATTTGGCGAGTTCGGTCTGTTTCTTTTTGAGCATTTCGATTTCTTTCTGGAATTTGCGCTGACCCGAGGCAGAGGTTGCGACTTTTTGTTCGTTATCCAGAAATTCGATGCGTGACCGGATATTGCCCTGCAAAGGGGTGACATAGAGGCTGCGCATCCGGGACAGGGTGGATTCATTATAGCGGTGGAGATAGACCAGGCATTCAAACGCCTTTTGTTTGCCACTGGAAAACAGCCAGTAAATGGGTCGCTTTTTGTAGGTTTTGAGATGATCTTTGAAGAATCCGACGCTCAGATATTTGCGGATGGTGTTGGTGGGGTCTTCACCGCGTTTGGGATTTAAGCTGTCAGCTACGAATTTTAGATTTTCTTCAAGGGCTTCTGGAGACCAGGCGACTTTCATGAATTCCACAAACCGGTTGGCGGCGTCATCGGCGAACCAGGGCATGTCTATGATGGGGATGATGCCGTCGTCGTCGGCTGGAAACATTTTATATTTTGACGGCTCAAAACCGATATTCCCGCTGTGGGCGTAAATCAAACCAGGTTCGTCCAGGCTGTAACGACCCATCATGCAGCCGATGGCATAAGAGATGAGTTCCTCTATGGTATCGGTCAGGAGCTGAATTTCCAGTTCTTCTTCGGTTTTGCTGCCATTATAGCGGTAATGGGGGTTGCAGGTCAGGGTGATTTCGGAAAGCGGCACCTCCGGGGTCAGTTCATCTTGCAAGTCATAGGCATCGATGAAAATGCGGTTGTTTTCCTCTTCCAGCCGCTGCACGTCAAGGGTCATGACCCGCCAAAGGGCGCGGACCTTCTCATATGTTGCTCTCAGGGTTGGCTGGTGATGGTAAGGGCTGAAGGTGGATAGCGTGGAGAAGTCCCAGGAGGTTTCGTATGAGTCCCAGTCGTTACGTGAAAGTTCGACCAAATTTATTGAAATATCGCATATTCGATGAGAAAAAGAAAGTGCATTAAGAAATGGTCAGTGCTGACGCATCAGATACGATTGAGCATCTCAAGTCGGAGCATAGTGAAAATTTTGGAAATATCCTGAGCCTGTTGCGGTTGTCAGCGGTCAGTGAATCAGTGAAATTACTTCTTCGGATCACTTGGTTGGCGGATT
>CAIMCT010000574.1 GCA_903839535.1 uncultured Desulfobacteraceae bacterium | reverse complement strand
TGGAAAAAGGGGATCGAGGGGGATTTTTCAGGTGGATAGCCTCCTAAATCCCCCCTGGCCCCCCTTTTTCAAAGGGGGGGGAATCCTTTCGATTTCTGGATGCCTTTGAAAACGGCAAAGCTGCTAAAGGCTATCTGATCACATAAGCAGGCCCCCTGCCAAGAGATATTCTGCGAACGGGCATAATCTTTAGTCGTAGAGCCGGCATCCTGCCGGCTCTACCTGTGTCTTTGAAAAAAGGATTGATATGGTGGGAGATCATGGGTCCAAACCGATATGGCTGATTGATACAACCCTCAGAGACGGAGAGCAGTCACCGGGCGTTGCCTTCAACCGCAGAACCAAGGAAACCATTGCATCCATGCTGGCGGAAGCTGGAATAGATGAACTGGAGGTTGGGACACCAGCCATGGGGAAAACCGAGCAAGAAGACATTCGGGCGATTGCCAGCCTGAAACTTCCATGCCGCCTGACTTGCTGGTGCAGGGCCAGACGCGATGATATTGATGATGCTGCTAAATGCGACACGGGAAGCATTCACATCAGCTTTCCCGTGTCATCCATTCTAATGAAAGCCATGAAAAAAGATGAATACTGGGTACTCTCACAACTCAAGGAGCTTCTTGCTTTTGCCCGCAAGAGATTTCAATTGTGTCTGTTGGCGCTCAGGATGCGACCCGCGCTGATTTGTCATTTTTGAAAACATTCGCCGAACACGCATTCTCATTTAGCGCATACCGGATGCGGATCGCGGACACCTGCAACGCCATTTTCAATCACGGCTAACCTGACGGAACTGCTCGCATCAAGCGGCATGGCGCTTGAATTCCATGGTCACAACGACCTGGGTATGGCGACCGCCAATGCGATTTGCGCTGTGCATGTCGGGGTAGAGGTTTTAAGTGTTACCGTAAATGGTTTGGGCGAGCGGGCAGGAAATGCGGCCCTGGAAGAAGTGGCAATGGCCATTGCACTTTCCGGAGGACAACAATGTGGAATTCGGTCCGCCAAATTAATGCCATTGTGTACATACATCGCTAATGCGTCTCAGCGTCCCATTCCTGCTAACAAGCCTATTGCCGGCTCACTCGTCTTTACCCATGAATCGGGAATCCACTGCAATGGCATGTTCAAAGATCCGCGATCTTACGAACCTTTTTCAGGCAGCCTGCTGGGGCGAAGCAGCGAATTTGTGATGGGAAAGCATTCTGGAACAGCGCTGCTTCGGCTTGGCCTGAATAAAAACTGTTAGAGATTCGCGGCCTGCAGGATATCCGGCGCCACGGTTTCCTTACCGATGGCCATAATACGAACACCGTAAGCAATGCCTTCTTCCTTGATCCTACAGATAATTCAAATCATCCCTTGAATTCAAATATCCCGTGGGCCTTCAGGACCGGTTTTAACTCCTGCCTTGCACCTCCCCCCGGACAGCAGCAGATCATCACCAGTTGCTGTCCGGGATTTTTCCAACCGTACCACCATTGATGTATTTAACATAGATAGGCAGGATAGACAGGATAAAAAAGCTAAACTTCTGTTTTTTATGTCTTTTATCCTGTTCATCCTGTATATCCATGTGAATATTTTTTATACTGCACGCGGGCATAAACTGCACTTTTCAATTCTAAAAACTCAGTCGTTGACCGCTCAAAGTATAATAACGAATTCGTTATTGACTAATAAGTCACCGGGTATGTTTAAATCAGCCCTTCTGTAAGTTGCCCGATCTGCAACAGTGTCAAGGGTCGAACGACGGCCTTACCGATGCCTTCCGGAAGCACGAAAAGGATTTCGCTACCTTCGCGTTTTTTATCCTTTAGCAGGGCGGATAGAATGGCTTCTCGCTGACCGCTCAGTCGGGTGGGAAGATTCATCTGAGACAGCAGGGCTTCGATGCGCGCCGCATCTTTTTCGAACAGCAGTCCGCAGCGCATGGCAATGGCGGCTGATGCCACCATCCCGATGCTGACGGCTTCTCCATGGGGAACCCCCGTGATTTTTTCGATGGCATGGCCGATCGTATGTCCGAAATTAAGAATTCGGCGCTCCCCATTTTCCGTTTCATCCCGGTTGACCACGCCGGCCTTGATGACTACCGAATCGTGAACAAGTTTTTCGATCACATTGTTGTCCAGCGCCAGCGCTCGAGGCCACTGCTTTTCCAAGTAATCAAACATATCCGCATCGGCAATGACAGCGTGCTTTACAATTTCAGCAAACCCGCATCGCAGGTCCCGCATCGAAAGGGATTTCAACAGATACATGTCGCAGATCACAAACTCCGGCTGGCTAAAGACTCCCACCATATTCTTGAACCCGCCGAAATTGATGCCGTTTTTCCCGCCTACACTGGCATCAACCTGGGCCAACAGGGTGGAGGCGACAAACCCGAAGCTCACTCCACGCATATAAGTGGATGCCACAAATCCCGTGATGTCGCAGACGATTCCGCCGCCGATTCCCACGATCACAGTGGAACGGTCCGCGTCCATATCCACAAGTTGCTGGTAGATGCTGTTGACCGTATCCAGGGTTTTGATCGTTTCTCCGCAGTCAATGGTAATAACTGGATAGCGGGGAAAATCTTTCCCGTAAAGGTTCAGCAGGTGATGATCCGTGATAATAACGGCAGGCCGGGCCAAAATGTAGTGTTCAAGTTGCTGCAAACGCTCTCCGACCATAATGGCCGATTTACCGGTTTTTCCCTGAATGTTTAATGTTTTCATTTTTTTCCTTTTTTAGGGGAACGATGGGGGACACAGAAAAGAGGGGCCAAGGAATGGCTCGTCGGTCTAAATCGCCTTGATGCCAATTGCTGTATATAAGTTATACTGCGAACTGGCATACTTTTACGTTTTTGATCCCCCACCCCAACCCTCCCCCGCTGGGAGAGGGAGTTTATGAAAAGCGCAGATTATGCCAGTTCGCAGTATAGCTAATTTGATATCGCCACTATCACGGGATTGGACCCAGTGAGTTGAGACCAACTATCATTCGAAAAAGCCATTGCTGTCCCTCAGGTGTTTCCCAAAGCCAGGACTCCAGGTGGGTATTTCTCTCCTCAATGGCTTTCATGCATCTATGAACACTGCTTTTGGATATTCCAATAAGCCCGCTTATTCTCCTCACAGAAACCACGGCGAGGTTACAAATCAACAAAAAAAACAAACTGCAACGGAATCTGATGCTCATCTCTCTCCTGGAAGGGAAGCAGCAGAAAGGCTCCGGATACGCCGCCCATAGATGTAAAAAAGGAAATAAAAAAAGCGACCAGTGGGGGGAATCCGGATAGAGACTTGAATTCCGGCGGTCTGAAAAAACATGACACGGCCTCCTTTTGCAAAGTTACCATCCAATAGATGACACGATTATATATTTTATCGTGTCATTTTTTATCAACAAATCTTATGGGCTGTTAAGAAAGTTTTGGTTGCTTTGCAAAAAACATCGGATGTGCTAAAAAAGAGGCGACTCTGAAAATGGTGTCTGGAATGATCCAAGGTGAATCCAATAAACTGAATATCAACTTTTGAAGCGCCTACCAGAGCTTACAGGAAAAGTTTGTCCAGAGTCCATAGCCAACACCTAATTAATTGAGATTCAAACAGGATCAACACAATAATGTTAAAAGGTAAGGGGCTTGCAGGCAGGCGCCGACAGCCCCTATTTGTTTGGACTAAACGTTCAGCGCGCCGGACATCAGGTCACCAACCATTTTGGTGAACCGGGACGGATTTTCCAGCTTGCCACCTTCACCGATGACGGCCAAGTCATAGAGAAGATCGCTGTAGTCTTTCAGGACAGGATCACTTCGTTCCTTGTCGTAGATGGCCTTGATTTTGACCACCAGGGGATGATCCATGTTCAGCTCCAGGACCCGTTTGACTTCCGGGGATTTCTGGCCGGTGGCCTTCAGAATCTTCTCCTTGTATGCGCTCATATCGTAGGTATTTCCGGACAGGCAGGAAGCCGAGTCCTTCAGCCGGGTAGATGGCACAACCTCTTTGACCTTGTTTTCCAGATTGGATTTGATAAAACTGAAAAGAGCATTGAACTCCTCTTTTTTGCCGTCATCCACTTTCTGAATATCCAGATCACCTTTTTCTGCGCTCTTAAACGGCTTTCCATCAAACTCGGTCAGCGACTGGACTACCCACTCATCAATGGGATCGGCCATCAAAATGACTTCAAAATCCTTCTCTTTCAGTTGTTCCAGATGGGGGCTGTTTAGAAGGGATGTCAGATTTTCGCCGGTGATAAAGTAAATCTCTTTCTGCTCGGCTTTCATATTGGCGACATATTCGGAAAGAGATATCCGCTTGCCATCAGATTTGGTGGTCTGATACCGGGCAAGTTTGGCGATTTTATCCCGATTTTCAGAATCCATGTGAATGCCGATTTTCAAAATGGATCCAAATTCATTGTAGAATTTGTCGTAAACTTCCTTTTCCATGTTGCCAAGAAGCTCGATGAGCTTTTTTACCAGATTTTTGCGAATATTTCTGACTAGTTTGTCCTGTTGCAGGATTTCGCGGCTGACATTAAGATTTAAGTCCGGAGCATCAACAACCCCTTTAACAAAGCGGAAGTATTCCGGCATAAGATCTTCGCAGTCATCCATGATGAACACCCGTTTGCAGTACAGGTTGATGCCATGTTTGTGTTCCGGATTGAATAGATCAAAAGGAACCTGGGAAGGGATATAGAGCAGAGCATGGTATTCGGTGGTGCCTTCAAACTTCATGTGAAGCTGGGTAAGGGGCGGATTCCAGTCATGGCTGATATGTTTATAAAATTCTTCATATTCTTCAGGGGCGACATCTTTTTTATCCTTGATCCAGATGGCCTTCATGGTATTAAGGGTTTCTTCGCGAATCACTTTCCGGGTGGTTTTGCCGGCAGGCTTGCCTTCCTTGTCCAAGAGCTGTTCGGCTTCAGGAATGGGATCATCCTTTTCAACATCCATTACGATGGGATAACTGACAAAATCGGAGTGCTGTTTGACAATGCGCCTGATGGTCCATTCATCTGTAAAATCCGTCTCGTCTTTTTCTTTTTTCTTTAAGTGGAGGGTGATTCTGGTCCCGCGAGACCGTTTGGTAGCCTCTTCGATGGTATAACTTCCATCACCGGTTGATTCCCAGAGGGTGGCCTTTTCTTCTCCTGCGGTGCGCGTTAAAAGGCTGACCTTGTCAGAGACGATAAAAGAGCTGTAGAACCCGACCCCAAACTGACCAATCAATTCCGGGGTCAATGTGTTCTGCTGATGGGTTGCTGCAATTGCTTCCAGAAATGCCGATGTGCCGCTTTTGGCAATGGTGCCGATATTTTCCATCACCTCGTTATATGTCATGCCAATGCCGTTATCAGAGATTTCAATCGTCTGTTTGATGCCGTCCGGAACGATTTTTATTTTATACTCTGTGTCATCTCCCAGAAGATCAGGCTCTGTCTGTGCCTTGAACCTCAGTTTGTCAATGGCATCAGAAGCATTGGACACCAGCTCCCTGAGAAAGATGTCCTTATTGGAATACAGTGAGTTGATGATAAGATTGAGAAGCTGCTGAACTTCGGTTTTAAATTGCAAGGTTTCTTTTTTAGAGGACATGTCATCTCCTGTTTGAAAAAGGGGTTAAAGTGTGATAAAAAATTCAAAATGGATATTTTTTCAATATTATGGGTTGATTTTTTCAATTGTCAACCCTGAATCCTTCTGGATTATGTTCACTGTGATGTCAGTTTTTAGAGCATTGGTTTATCAAATATACTGCGAACGGGCATAATTTGAACTTTCCATAAACTCCCTCTCCCAGCGGGGGAGGGTTGGGGTGGGGGTTCAAAAATGCAGATTATGCCCGTTTGCAGTATAGCTGTTTGAACAGGAGGAATGCAGAATGAAAATTCGAATTGTGGGGCTGCTGCTCCCATTGCTGTTATTGGCTGCAGAAATTACGGTGGCTGAAGCCGGTGGCAGGCAGATCAGAGAAGTCGAAGATGCAATTGAAATAATACGAGAATTTACGAAGATACCCGAAAATCAAATTCCGCCTTCCCTGCTGAGAAATTCTCAGGCGATCGCCGTTATTCCGGGTGTGTTCAAGATCGGGTTTATCCTTGCTGGAAATTATGGCAGAGGTGTTCTATCTATCAGGGATAAATACGGTTATTGGACAAATCCCGCCTTTATTACGCTGGTTGGAGGAAGTGTCGGCTGGCAGATAGGGGCTCAATCATCTGACATTATTCTGGTATTCAAAACCATGAAAGGCATTGATGATATTGCTTCCGGAAAATTTACTCTGGGTGCGGACGCATCTGTTGCGGTTGGTCCGGTGGGTCGGCAGGCTGGGGCAGGCACGGACATTGAGTTGAGATCAGAGATATATTCGTATTCCAGAAACCGCGGTCTTTTTGCGGGCGTATCCATCCAGGGTGCTTCACTCGAGATGGATTACGACAGCATTGCAGACTTTTATGGCGACACGCAGATCGGTGCCAGAGATATTTTTGAAACCCCCGACCTGAATGCGCCTCAGGTGGCAGCCGATTTCAGGCATGTACTGATAGAACAAACCCGGCGATAAACGGGCTGATTGAAGGAGGTATGGGATTGTCCGCGTTAATCTCTCTATTGAAAATGGCTGCTATACTTCTTGCAGCTTCATTTCTGGGTAATTGGTTTTTGTCCGAATTGAAAAAGGCGCGCGTCCTTAACAAACCATGGTATGCGCCGTATCTGGCACCGCCGGGATTGCTGATCATTATTGCCTTGATCATTCCGGTTGTGGTATGGATATTCCAGCGTTAGTGTTGTCGCTATTCGAAAAATTTTGGAGACGATCATGACATTACCAAATCAGAATCCAATATTCATACAGGAAATTGGAGAATCCCTGGCAAATTTTTCACTGGATCGCGAAAGTGTGCTGTTTGCCTTGAGCCGACTACCTGATGAGAATTCCATCAACAAGGTTGCCATTGAATATGAGATACAGCTTCTCAAGATACTCAGCGTCGGGTGGGCCATCTCGTATCTTATGGGAGACCATTCGGAAAAAGCCACGTTGATTAAAACATTCTGGGATGTTTTATTTGAATTCTCGAAAAATCTCTCTTCTGTCACTTCTCTTACAATCGGGAAGGAAGTAGATTATTTCAGAGCATTGAAAGAACGCATTGATATCTATTTGAAGGCTCTGGCCGAAGTCCCGCATGTCAAGGATCCGGCATCGGTGATTGGACCAACGTTCGCCAGGCTTTGCGGAAGCACGGACAATGTTCATGTGATTATGGCCGGGAACCGAATCTTTCGTTTGTCGCTTGAAGGGGTGAAACATTTTCTGGAATCCGGATTTTCGGGTGATGCCGATTTGTCATCGCAGATCGCTAACCCTGACAAACGATATGGTGCAGTGAAGTGCTGAAGACGTTCACCGATGTTCAAGTTGTTTTAACCCTTTCATGACACATCATCCCAAAACCTGTTTTGGCCTGTTACGCCACACGATAACGGAATGGAACCAGAGCCGACGGATCCAAGGACAGTCCGACAGTCCGTTGACTCTTACAGGAGAAGAGCAGGCCCTGCGATGGGGACAGCTTCTATCAGGGAATTTATGGAATCGGATTCTTTCCAGCGATCTTGGAAGGGCTCAGAGAACAACCGAGCTGATCAACCAGACGCTGAATCTTCCGGTTACACTGGATTCCAGGCTTCGGGAAAGGGATTGGGGCTTATGGACCGGAAAAACAATGGCGCAGATTAAAACCGGGTCTGCGGACTTATGGGCCAAACAGATGCCGTCTGCATGGGATTTTTGTCCGCCTGGCGGTGAATCTTTCCAAAGCGTGTGGAAAAGAGGCCTGGAAGCGCTGACAACAGCATCTATCTGCTGGCCGGGAGAAAATGTCCTTGTTGTCACCCACGAAGGCATGATGAAAAGCCTGATCTATCATGAAAGCACCCTATCCAATTTCCCCACGGATGGGCAATGCCTCATGCCGTATCACCTGCATCGCCTGACATTCTCAAGCAACAGACTGGCGATTGAGCTACTTAATTTTCTGGATTTATCCCCGGTATTCCCTTTATCGGCTCCACTGTGAAAACTTCCAAACCATGAAAATCGTTTATTACTGCCAGCATGTCCTGGGCATGGGACATTATTTTCGAAGCCTTGAGATATGTAAGGCATTTAAAGGCCATGAAGTCATTCTTGTATCCGGAGGCGCGTCCATGAACATGCCGGTTCCGGAGCATATTCGGGAAGTAAGTCTTTCACCTCTCAGTATGGACCCGGACTTCAGCAGACTGGAATCGGATTCAGACTTCGGAACGGTTGAGCAAATCAAAGCCGTCCGGCAACAGGTGCTTTACGATTTGTTTTTGTGCGAATGTCCAGATATCTTCATGGTTGAACTCTTTCCGTTCGGGCGCAAGGCGTTTGGTTTTGAACTTATTCCGATATTTGAAGGAATCAGGCAAAAAAAACTTTGTCCGAGTCGGGTGGTGTGCAGCCTTAGGGACGTTCTGGTTGAAAAAAAAGACACTCTAACTTATGAATCCAGGGTGATCGTTGCTTTAAACCAGTGGTTTGATGCGCTTCTGATCCATTCGGATGCCGCAATCGTCCAACTGGATGAAACTTTTTCCCGAATGACTGATATCCGGATTCCCGTTGTCTATACCGGATTTGTCACCCCCAGACCCCTCAAGAACGATCGTACTGCTATTCGCCATAAACTCCGAATTGACGATGACAGCCGGTTGATTGTAGCCAGCGCTGGTGGCGGGAAGGTGGGATTTGTACTTCTAAATGCTGTGATTCGGGCTTTTGATAAGATATCGCTTGAAGCAGATGCTTATCTTCAGGTATTTACCGGTCCGTTCATGGAAAATGATGCGGTTCGGCACCTTCAGGAAATGGGTACGGACCGGATTGTAGTGTCACAGTTTACTCCGGATTTTCCGGCTTATCTTTCTGCGGCTGATCTTTCCATCAGCATGGCGGGATACAATACTTGCATGAACATTATGGCGGCCCAGGTTCCTTCCCTGGTCTGGCCTTTTTCACAAAACAGGGAACAGCGGCTTCGGGCTGAACGCATTGCCGAAATGGGCGGTATGCGGATTCTTGAAGATGCCGATCTTGAGCCGAAACATCTGGCCGAACTCATGACCAGAAATCTTACTGAACGGACTCGCCCAGGCTATTCGGTTGATCTGGATGGGGCTGTTCATTCGCTTGACTGGATACAATCCTGGATGGAAACACAAAGGAACAACTAATGCGCCAACTACCTTCGCTACTATGGAACTCACCCTTGCTGGATTTGAAACCACGGCTTCAGGATTGCGTGGATAAGGCCCTGGGTCAGACTGGGCTTTCCTTGCCTGTCCGGTTTTTTTTTCGTGCTGATGACATCGGGGTTCCCGCAGAACGTTTTTTTAACTTACTAAGTTTGTTTTTCGACTACCAAACGCCGCTATGTCTTGCGGTGGTGCCTTCCTGGCTCAGTCAGCAGCGATGGGATATTTTTCAGAAAACAGATCAGAAAGCACAGGGGTTATACTGCTGGCATCAGCATGGGTGGCGGCACATTTCCCATGAAATTCAGGGGAAAAAACAGGAATTCGGTCCGGTCCGGACAATTGACGCAATCCGGCAGGATATTCTGCGAGGCCGGGAGAAACTGGAGAACCTGATGAAAGATCGTTTCACACCGGTGTTTACCCCGCCCTGGAACCGATGTGATAGCAGAACCCTGACTGTCTTAAAAAATAACAAATTTAAAGCAGTTTCACGGCATCATCGCAGCATGCCAAAATCTCCGAAAGGGCTGCCGGATTTATCTGTCAACGTAGATCTGCACACCCGCCAGGAAACCACGCCGGAAGCAGGGCGGCAAGCCCTTTGGAAAGAGCTTTCAGTAGGGATTCGTAGCGGAACCTGTGGTATCATGATTCATCATCAGCGAATGAATGAAACAGCCTTTGAATTTCTGAAAGTATTTCTGGATGTCATGACGCAAAATTCCCATATCCTGCCGATCCATTTCAAAAATATGTATGAAGTATGAAGATGAAATATGAATAAAAAAATATTCAACCTTAACCATTCGCTTTCATTCATAATTCATAATTTTTTTAAAGGTGTTGAATGCTTAAGACCATTGTCATCACCACGATTTTTCCGGTATCGCCATCGGTTCGAAAATGGACGGCCTTTACCGACTGGAGAGTAGTGGTCGTCGGTGATAAAAAAACACCTGTGGACTGGAGCTGTCATCCGGCAACTTGTTTGTCGGTAGCGGATCAGGAAAGTGCGCAATTTCAGATCACCCGGATGCTTCCCTGGAATCACTATGCCCGAAAGCTCATGGGATATCTGGTTGCCATTCAGCAGGGCGCAGAAATCATTCTGGATACCGATGATGACAATATGCCAAGGTTAGACTGGTCCATTCCCAAATTTGACGGCGACTACCTTATGACATCGCCTGACATGGGTTTTATTAATATTTACAGTTATTTTACGGATCAGCACATCTGGCCCAGAGGATTTCCACTTAACCGGATTTTTGATCCGGCTGCGCGTTTGACTGCTGGTTCCATGCATGCGGCGCCGGTCAGGGTCGGTATCTGGCAGGGACTGGCTGACGGAGATCCGGATGTGGATGCCATTTACCGCATGACCGTAAATACCCCTTGTTTTTTTGACTCCAAATGTCCGGTGGTTCTGAATACCGGAACAGTGTCTCCCTTTAATTCTCAAAATACCGCCTTTATCAAGCCACTGTTTCCACTGCTGTATCTGCCTGCTTCGGTCAGTTTTCGGTCCACCGATATTATCCGTGGACTGGTGGCGCAGCCGATTCTCTGGGGTGCCGGCTATTCACTGGGGTTTACCGGGGCGACCGTTGTTCAGAACCGCAATGAACACAATCATCTGTCTGATTTTGAATCGGAAATTCCCTGTTACCTATATCCGGAAAAAATAATTGATGTAGTTGAAAGGGCGGTTTCATCCCGATTTTCAATTGAAACCAATCTCGTTAACGCTTATGAAAGTCTGATTCGACATAACCTGATCCCAAAATGCGAGATGGATCTGCTTTTGGCATGGGTGCAGGATATTCAGAACATGGCTTTAATGCAACCATGAAGAGTTCACTTCATGGCACCATGCTGATTACGGATATGGACGGAACCCTGCTGAATTCAGACGGAAGCCTGACAAGGCAGGATATGGATGCGCTTTTCGGCCTTGGGTGCAAAGGGGTGGTCCGGGTCATTGCAACCGGTCGGTCCCTGTATTCCTTTAAAGCGGTTGCTGGAAACCATTTGCCCGTGGACTATGTCATCTTTTCGACCGGAGCTGGGGTAATAACTTTCCCGGATGGCCGTCTGATCCGTAAAATTCATCTGGATGCCGGGGCTGTTTTATCTGCTGTTCAGATATTCATGGAATTTGGGCTTGATTTTATGGTTCATCAACCCATTCCGGATAATCACCGGTTTGTATATCATGATACAGGCAGGAACAATCCGGATTTTCACAGGCGTCTTTCGCGCTACAGCGAATTCTGTAGGCCGTTTGACGATACATCTTCCAATATCGGATCCGCTTCGCAGTTGCTTGCTGTTGTTAATCATGATAACAGTGCATCCGTGCTAATGGCGTTACGGTCGAAATTGACGGGCTACAGCGTCATTCGATCCACTTCGCCTTTAGACGGCAAATCCACCTGGATTGAGGTTTTTGCACCTGGTGTCAGTAAAAGCCAGTGCGCCGCATGGCTCGCCGATCGATTGAATATTGATAAGAAGCTTGTTCTGGCTATAGGTAATGACTATAATGATCTGGATTTGCTCGAATGGGCAGGGACTGCTTTTCTGGTTGATAACGCTCCCGATGTACTGAAAAACCGATTTGCTTGCGTAGCATCCCACGATCATGGCGGTGTGTCGGAAGCTATTCACCTGTGGCTGTCAAATTTTACACTGAATGATGAATTGTGAATTAAAAAAACATTCAGCTTTCACCATTCGCATTTGCTTTTCATTCATAATTCATAATTCATCAAAAGGAGGTTTAACGTGACTGAACATTCCTGTAAGAGGTCTAAAGATTTTGAAACTGCCCTGACTGTGGGCAGACCCCCCAACATTGTGCAGTTGTTTCCCAATTCAAAAGCACTGATTGTTAGTGGAAAATATATTGATAAAGCCATGCTGGCCAAAGGCAAAGCCATTGCGATGGCGGCGAACGGGAGAAATATATTTGTTATTCGGGGTGCGCTTGCCGCCGCCCAGCGGGCCAATTCCGTTATCATCATCGAGATCGCCAAGTCCGAAGGAACTTACTGCTTAGTCAACTTCTGGAACATCGCCCGGCAGGTGGATGCCCTGTGCAATGAAATGGGCATCACCATTCCGGTTGCCATTCATGCGGATCACTACGGAATAAAATCTCAGGATGACGTTGCACAGGCAATGGTTGAGATTCCAACCATTTTTGAAGCCGGTATCACATCCATTGCCGTTGATGCCTCGCACATGCCGGATGACCAAAACCTGCTGGCCAATCTTGCGCTGGTTCCATTTATTCCCAAGTGGGCGGGACTTGAAACCGAGGTGGGTGAAATAAAAGGCAAAACCGGTCTATCTACGGTAGATGAGGCTCTGTTTTTGATTCGGGGGCTAAATGCTCACGACATCTTCCCTGATTGGATCGCCCTGAACAATGGAACCACCCATGGCATTGAAGCTAGCGATCAAGGGATTCAGGTCGGCTTGACTCAAAACATTCATGAGGCGCTGACTCCTTACAGCGTTTCAGGGGCTCAACATGGCACATCAGGAAACAGCTCGGATCGCCTCATGGAAATCGCCTCACTGACCCGAACCACCAAGGCCAACGTGGCAACGGCCCTTCAGATGATTTCATGGGGGCTTGAAGTCAATGATTATGGAAACGCTATTCTGGATTCTGATGGACAATTCATCAAGGTTCAGGGTCAAGGCGTTACCGAAGAACTGTGGCATGAGATGGTGGCATATTCGGATGCTAAGGGCCTTAAAAAAGGTGATTACAAAAAACTTAACCTACCGTTTGAAAGCAAACTCCTCGCTCAGCCAAAAGCAATTCGCGACCGTATGTCCAAAAGGGTGGAAGATTTTATTTATCAGATGTTGACAACGGTGCTTAACGCCGCCGACACGGCTCCGCTGGCCATTGAGGCCATTCTCAGGGCGAATTCCTATGATCCTGGACCAAAGGCCGGACGGATAGAAGCGCCTTCAGATTGGACACCCGAAAAGATTGCCTTCCGTTTTTTATCTGTTGAAGCGGACAAAGGCACCAAAGGCGACTTTGATGATTAATGCTGTTTGCGTTCTTACCCTGGAACTTTCCCGGGATCGCCGCACCCAAGTGCGGCTCGTGTATTCATTGATAAACCGCGCCAAATTTTTGTCGTCATAATTGCCGCACTGGGGTGCGGCGATCCCAGAGGCGATTTGCCGCTCATCCATCTTATGGCATCCTCGGGAACGGCGATATTAACAGTGGGGGGTGAAGAACTCGCCGCCTTTCTACACTGCGAACCATGAGAATTTGTGAAAATTGGAATAAGAAACTCACATATCTTTCTTAAATTCGATCCCCCCATATATGAAAATGATACCTCCCCCTTTGGAAAAGGGAGATCGAGGGGGATTTTTCAGGTGGATAGCCTCCGAAATCCCCCTGCCCCCCCTTTTTCAAAGGGGGGAATCCTTTCGATTTTAGTATTTTAGATTGTTCGATGAAAATTAAGAATGATACAAACTCACGCTCCTGTGTCTGCTAAATTTATCCAGTCTCAAGTATATAGTATTAAAATGTCATTAAGGTGCCTTTTTATTTGGATGTTCCCATATTATAATCAATTTAGGAGATTCGTATGTCTGAGAAAATGCTCATTCCAGATGAGTTTCAAGGATCAATCAGACGGCTGTTGAACCGGATTCCATCAGAGCTGCGGGATGATAAAACGCTTCAAGCCGCCCTTCTGGTGTATTTGAAGCTGGGCGGAGAAAAACTGGCCCGTCACTATATTGAAATTTCAAAAAAAGTATTTCCGAACCAGATGGTCCTGATCAAAAAACAGCTTCATGATGGCATTGATGAAGAGGAAGATTCGGATGAGAACCACCCAGATGAAGTTGAAAGAGATGAGGAATTAGTAGTTGATTTCAGTAAAACAAATTCTGATGCTGAAGATTTTGTCTGATTGGATATGGCTGGATATACTCGTTCTTTTCCTCTGTCGTCAAAAACCCGCAGAATCAGGTCAGCGAACCCTCAGGAACGTACATAGGATGGCGCATAACCCTTCAATTTCCACCAGCCAGATAATAACAGGACACAAAACCAGATACTTTTTAGACCGCTACAACATCATGAATCAAACGGATTTAAAAGAAGCATCAAATAGGCAGTCGGAATACCTGGGAAAACAAATGGGCGCAGAAGTCGGAAACCGGAAAAGACATCTGACCTCCATTTATGGGCGCAATCACCCAAATCAAAAAAAGGGTTATCCAAGAAACTGGATAACCCTTTGATTTTATATGGTGCCGGAGGTCGGAATCGAACCGACATGCCCTTGCGAGCGGAGGATTTTGAGTCCTCTGCGTCTACCAGTTTCACCACTCCGGCCATGTGGGTATATATGCAACTTTCAAGGTATTGTCAATTAAATTACAGCAGACACCACCATTATCGCCAAAATATATCTTGATTTGATCGACAAATACTTTCAGCGGTCATAATCTGCGATTTTGAACCCACCCCAACCCTCCGGGAGGAGCTAATGGAAAGCACAAAAATTATACCCTTTTGAAGTATATATGATATTTGTCGAGAAGATCACTTCTGTATTAGGAATTCTGTCTTAAATATATCAATGGAGGTGTCATGAAAAAAATGATACGGGGTTGGTTATTGTGTTGCTTTATCCAGTGGGTATTTTCAGCTTATGCCTTTGCCGTTCCCGTGCCAGAAACCGGCCAACGTTGGTACAATGACATTTTTTCCAAAATCACCGGCACATCCCCGAATCCGCCTTTCCTTGGTCGAAACGCCGACTATACCCCACCCTCCTACACCAAGCTGAGCAGCGTCGGTAATCCTCTGCCGGATTCAGCTTCATCATGGATCATGGTAAAAGACAACGCCACCGGCCTGATCTGGGAAGTAAAGACAAATTTGGACGGTATCAGCAATTATGATGATCCCAATGATGCAGACAACACTTACACATGGTATGACAGCAATTCGAACACCAACGGCGGTTACGCCGGCATCCAGGACAATGGTGTAAATACCGAATCTTTCATCAAATCACTAAATATGGCTAATTTCGGCGGTTTTTCGGACTGGCGCCTTCCCACCATCAAGGAGCTGGCTTATCTGGCGGATATGCGCAGCACGAATCCATCCATCAAAACGAATTACTTCCCCAACACCGTATCATCATGGTACTGGTCGTCTTCCACCAGCGCCAACTACCCAAATCAGGCATGGGGCGTAGGTTTTCGACATGGCTATGACAGTTACAACCATAAGTACTTCCATGGATATGTTCGCGCGGTAAGAGGGGGGCGAACGTGTTATCCGGCTTCCTGCATTTCAACAGAAGTTATTAAAGGATTGAAAGATGTCATGACATATATATCCTGCACCGGATGCTTTCCATGAATGCCTGAATAAAAGGCTCTGATCTGCTGTATGTCCACATAAATATCGCCGGTTGGAAGAAATACAGGGCCAATACCGCCGACCTTCGTCCGATAGTTCAAAAATCCAAGCACCACCGGAACATTTGCGCCCAAAGCAATATAATAAAAACCCGTTTTCCATTTCATGACATTGCTGCGCGTTCCTGCAGGTGGAATGGTCAAAACAAGATTCTCATTAGCTGAAAATTGTTGAACCATCTGAGCAACCATATTATTGGATTTGGATCGATCAACAGGGATTCCGCCCAGCCATTTCAATAACCCTCTAAAAGGCCAGCGGAAAAGGGTGTTTTTTCCCATCCAGTAAATTTTACTTTTAAGCGCAAAGGTCAGGCACAGTGTAATGGGAAAATCCCAATTGGACGTGTGAGGGGCTGCAATCAACACATACTTTGCGATGGCTGGAAACTGACCCTCAATACGCCACCCTCCAACTTTAAAGATAAACAGAGAAATCCAGCGCATCAGAGTTCGGATGACCGGCGTATCGAATATGGTATAATGCATGGCTAAAGAGTACTCCCGAAATAATGGTTTTTATGTTAGCAGCCGACAACAGGTTGATTTTCATGATTGTGTTGCAGTCGGCTGTTCGACAGATTCGCTATTTTGAAACAATGCACTGGAAAAGCAAAGCAGTTTATCTATCATTACATTTGTTTTACAAAGGAGGGAGTAAGTGTGGCATTAAATATTGCCCTGTATGGGCATTTGGACTTTGGACAAATAAGGGCTTGATCATTGTTTCGGCCATTACACAGGTTTGCTGGTTCCCAAACATCACCTCCAATTCATTTTTGGCGTGATGTCAAAAAAATGACAATTCATGAGCATCTCTGGATTAATATCTTGATATATATCGTATTTTTTGTAAGGCACGTTTATTGCTTTCCCATTATGAAGCAAAACGATTTTCCAAATCGTTTGCAGTGCTGCTTATGGAGGTACACCCGTTAATAGAAAACTGTTCAGTGCCATTCAGCGCGTAACAAGATGTATTAACCCCAGTAAAGGAATATCGAGATATGAATCACTGCCAAATAAATTGTTTGATTCCAGATGGATATCCGAATGTCGCTGCGCCTCCGTTGGCGAATGGTATTTTCCTTCCGGTCGTAAACAGTCCTTGCCCTGGGCCTGGTGTTTGGATGAAGCAAAATGGGGGGTCTGAGCCGGAAATAGACTTTGTGCAAACAATCCTTGAATCTGGACACCAGGGAAGCAAACTTATCGATATGGACTTGACCAACCCGGATGTAATCATGAAGGATTTTTCAGGATATGGAATCGATTTTATAAGAATCGGTGCAGAGGGTCGAGACGACAATATTTTGAACAGAGGAGTGTCTTTTTTTACTACTCATTCCCCGCTGATTATGTTTGAAATCCTGCAGGGCAATTTCTTTCGTCCTGAACTGGTTCATGCATTCAAATCGATGGGTTATGACAGTTATCGTTTCATTCCAGGGCTTGAATGTCTTGCACCGATTCCTACGGGAAATGACCCTGATCCGTATTGTTCAAATGCGTTTTGTTGCAAGCCGGATCGCGCCGCGATGCTTGAGAAAAACGGATTTCTGACTCATCAGGAAACGGAAACGGATTCTGATGGAAACACTGATCCTACGCTGTGGATCAATTATGTGCAGCAGTTTCCGTACGCCATTCGATTGCTGAGGATGTGGAAGCAGTACTTGCTTGAAAATGAAGGAGATTCTTGCTGGCGGTTATATCAGGAGGCATTGAGCAGCTATGCCATTTCCCGGATGACACAAGTCCCAAAAGCTGACAGATTGCAGGCCCTGAATCGGGCATATCTGGTACTCAGGGAAGTTGTCAGGAGAAACCCCACGTTTTCGCGTTTGATGAGTTTGTCTCGAGTGGTTTCGGATATAGGGTATCATAAACAGAAGGACATCGTTGTGGAACACCTTGTAAGAATGATGGAGATGAGTGACCCTATTTCGATTGCTGAACCATTTCTCGCGGTTTCTTCCCGCTTTGAGCAGATAGACCCGGAGCAGGAGATGGGAAAATGGTGTCTATCTTCACTTCTGGAAAATTAGGCGGGACACCCTTTTTGAACATAACCGTTCACTCCCTCCTCCCCATACAACAGATACTTTGATCACAGAGCCGAAGAAGCAGATTCCCCGCAACTGTGCGGCGGTAGTCCGCTGTAGCCCGGATGTCCGTAATGGGGCAAACCGCTTTTTTAACGATAGCGGCAGCCTCAGCCAGTCTATCTGCAGAAAGCCGCTGACCGACCAGTCTGTCCACTGCCTCGGGACAGGTGATAACCGTCGGCCCAACGCTGCCCCATGCCAGGGATGCGCCCATAACAATGCCGTCATCCGATAACCGAATGATGGCCGCCATGCTGGCCAGGGAGCATGCCAGAGCGTTTCGGTGTCCAACCTTCTCGAAATGCTGGATGGCTTCCGGATGTGGTTTTTCAACATGAATCGCTGAAAGAATCTCGCCGGTTTTAAGAACCGTCTGGCCAGGCCCCACGATAAACTGGTCGATGGGAAGGCTCCGAACTCCGGCCTCGGATGCCAGTTCGACCCTGGCATTCAGTGCGTAAAGCGGCGCAAGTGTGTCTCCGGCAGGAGATGCCGTGCAGATGTTTCCGCCGATGGTTCCCATGTTTCGAATCAGGGGGGAACCCAGACAAGCGATGGCTTTGGCAAGAATCGGAAGATGTTTGGTGATTGCTGGTTCATGCAGCAGTTGACTGAAGGACGTAGCAGCAAGAATTACCAATCGGTTCCCGTGGTCAACAACTCCCTTCAATTCCTGTATTCTTTCCAGACAGATCAGGTTTTTCGGTGGAACTGAACCGCTTCGAATTTTTACCAGAAGGTCGGTGCCGCCGGCATAGACTGTTGCATCGGGAAAAGCGCGCATCATGCCCCAGAGATCACACAGAGATTGAGGCAGCAGGTATGGAATAGACATTTTTCGGTCATCCCCGACCGATAACGCACCCAAAATCTTTATCTTGAAGTCTATATTGGCCATGTCTCTGGCGGCGGCTTCCACGGCATCCACAATTTTTATGTACCCTGTACACCGGCAGAGATTGCCGCTGAGCGCCCGGCGAATCCGGTTTCGGTCAGGCTCCGGATGATGGCTTAGCAGATGAACGGCTGAAAGCACCATTCCTGGCGTACAGAATCCGCATTGCACTGCTCCATGTTCCACAAAGGCTTCCTGAACCGGGTGAAGCGATTCGGATTCCCCTATTCCCTCGATCGTGGTAATGGCTTTGTCCTGAAGCTGGGCGGCCATCATCAGACAGGACAGGCGAGGCTCGCCGTCCACCAGAATCGTACATGCCCCGCATTCCCCGGCGCCGCAGCCTTCCTTGGTTCCGGTCAGCGCCAGGTCTTCACGAAGGATGTCCACCACCCGCCGATCCGGATGTCCATGTATTTCTGTGTTCTTTCCGTTGATTTTGCAGACAATGCTCACGGTTTCCTCTCCACACCCTTATTGGTGGTACTTAACAGGTAGTGGTAATCATTCACTCCCCTCTCAGCGGGATGGGACCGGGGAATGGGTCTGAACGCTTACGCTGCACAGATGGTTAGGCTGACTATTTCATCATGTGCACGAATATTCCGACAATCTTCTTAGGATTCTTTATGTAATAATCTTCAATGTCTATGTATGCTGTATCTTCTTCCAACTTTAAAAATTTCCAGGCATGTCCGGTTGTAACTGCGCCATATATAGATGAAACAACATTGCCTTCCCGTTCGTTATAAATTTTTGCTGCTATCATTTCCGCAACACATTGTCCCAATCCGCTGACGATTTTTTCATTTTTTGCTTCGACCAATGCCAAAACTGGGGTATCCAAATATAATTGTTCCGGTGATTTGCTTATGATAAAGTCACAAAAACCATTTAAGCCTTTTTCTTTATCCACTGTGAAATCTATGCCGGAAAAAAAGCTGATCTTTAATTGTTTTTTCATCTCCAGCAGGATATTAATGATGATTAGTTCGGAATTGGCTTTTTCCGTACTTATTGCCAGCGCTATAGGAACATTTTGTTTTAAGATTGTTGATAAAAAATCACTGATTTCCACTTCTTCAATGTTTGAAAACAAATCTTCATCTTCTACAATCTTTAAATGAAATTGAGACTTTATTTTTTTTAAGTCAAAGTCACTATATGACATGCAAGTCTCCTTTTGATTTTAAAGCATGACAACAAGTTCAGTGGCAGGCGTTCAGCCGATCCAGTGCGATGCCTTGGTCAGGGTTTCTTACCGATTTTATTTGTTGTCGTTACTTCTTTTTCCGTTCATGGAAACTATTTTCAAAGCCTGTTGCGCTGTTGCGGCGCAGGTTGTGGAGCGGCTCACAATTCAGGATTGACGGCAAGATGCTGACTCTTTGTTGGAAATCACTTAGGAAACAACTCCATATTTTGTGACAACAAAGTAGGTATTTCCATTAACGGAAAATACCGCACTGTATTCCATATCAACCGATAAATGAGTGATTCCGTCGGAAAGCAGAAGACCAGGAATATGGATTTTTAAATCATCGAGTGTTGATGTTTCAGATGTTTTACATGAAAAAGTTGGTGCGGTTATAATGCCTGCATTGGTCATTTTAAAAAGTATTAACGCCGGATATGCCGGATTGTACTCATAAACAAAATACGCCCAAAATGATGGCGCTCCCCAGTATGGATTGAGATATGAAAGAGCGGGTATATGGAGCATTAATTTTCCATCTAAGGTCGCAGTACATCCTGTTGGCACCTGGATCACCGTGACATCCTTGGGACTGCCCGTTGCACCGGACGCAGTAACCCGAATGGTTCCGGTACGCGCAGATGTGCTGGTATTGGTCGTGAAGCTGCATGAGATCGTTCCGGAATTGGTTCCGATAGCCCCAGAGATCAAGAGCCAACTATCGCCTGAAGTCACTGTGGCTATCCAGGGCATGGTTCCGGTTCCGGTATTTGAAACGCTGAACGTGGTTGCGCCTGCATCTTTAGCTACAGCTCGGCTGGCTGGGCTCACGGAAATAACCGAAGGACCAAATGGCCGAGGCTGTCCTCCCCGAACGGCCCGCACATAGGTGTTATTGAGCTTATCGTCGAGGTTGGCGTAGCCGTAGTTGAAATTCACGGGCCACGCGTTGTAGGTATTGTTTGCATAGGTAGTACTCGACCAATACCACGACGCGGCCGTATTCGGGAAATATCCGGTATCTATCGTAGGTCCTGAATAGAGAATGCTATAATTAACAATATAGGCCAGCTCCTTGATAGTGGGCATCCGCCAGTCGTTATAGCCGCCATAGTTGGCACCATTCAAGGCTTTGATAAAATCCTCGGTATCCGTGCCAGTGCCCGGAGTTCCCGCATTGCCACCATTGGTAGCCGGATTGCTGTCGTACCAGGTGTATATATTATCAGCATCGTGGGGGTTGCTGTAGTCTGTCTTGTCATCCTTGCTATTTTTCATCTCCCAGACCAGGCCGGTGACATTGTCCTTTACCGTAACCCAGGACGTGGCGGAACTCGACAGCTCATTGCCGCTACCGTCTAATTTGGTGAAGGACATCGGGTTGATGCTGTAGTTAGCATCCTGGCCGTAGAGGGGCTGGCCTGGCAAGGGGCAAGTTATGACATCGCCGGCAACGTTATAGCATAAGGTTTGCCCGGTATCCGGAACCGGTGCGGACCACACAACTGCAGTAAACATCACGATAATAATGCAGAAAGCACTTACCAATGTTTTGTTCATGATGTTTTCCATTTTTTGATGTTTGTAATGTTTGATAAATTGAATTTCACTGTATTAATTTTCAGCACTTTAAGTCAACACAAATCTTCCACCAGAAAAGATTATTTCTGAAACGCATTCATTCTGACAATGCTTTCCAATCATCTGTATCTTCTGCCGGAAAAATAATACATCCTGTAATCTTGCCTGTACATCTCTAATCAGCAATTCAATATCTGAAAAACTATAGTGCATCCAGTATCCGCTCGGCCGTGATAGGAGATCGGTTGCTCCACACCCCCACCGCGTCCAGAACCGCACCCGCAACCACCGGCAACGGACCGTTCATGCCAACCTCACCCATGCCTTTCATGCCAAAAGGGCCGGTAGATTCAACGGTCTCAACGGTCAGCGATGCTATATCCGGAACATCCAGTGACGTTGGAATGATATAATTGGTAAACGATGGATTCAGTATCTTGCCGTCCCTAAGCCGAATGTCCTCATACAAGGCATATCCCAAGCCCTGAGCCACAGCGCCATGAATCTGCTGCTCTACACCCTGGGGATTGATGATCCGGCCTGCATCGGTCACGGCCAGATAAAACAGGACAGAAACGCCGCCCGTTAGCTCATCTATTTCGATCCCGACCAAGTGGGCGGAATATGAAAAGAGTACATGAGGAAATCCCAGGATAAAACCGCTTGCATTCAGATTACCGTCCGATGCCACCGTCATGACATGCTGATCAATGGCCACCCGGTCCGAATCCGGCAGCATGGCCGCCAGAGTTGAAAAAGATACTTCCCGGCCCGAAGGCAGATGTCGAATCCGGCCAGGCAGAAGCGTCAGTCCCACAGGTTCATCCAGAAACAGTACCAGAGATGCCCGATGGATCAGCTTTTCTTTCAATTGCTGACAGGCCCGGATCAGAGCATTGCCATAAGTATAAGTGGTGCGACCTGCGGATGAAGAACCGGATGGGTGTGTTCTTTCCGTATCAGGAAGAATCAACTCCAGATTACCGGTATCCTGGCGCAGCATCTCGCCGGCGATCTGAACAAACGCACTGGCATTGCCCTGCCCCATGTCCGATACGCCGCAATATACCCGTATCCGGCCTTCCCGCGTCAGCTCGACTTTGGCAATGGCGGAATCCGGCAGGCCCCTGCCGTATCCAATGGCATTGAAAACGGCGCAAACGCCCACTCCACGGCGTTTAAAACAGCCGGCCCGAGCCTTCCAGTCCACTCGATTGTTCCAAAGCGGATGCTGTTTGATGGTTTTCAGACAGGAAACAATCCCTGTGGAATGCACCAGGGTAACGCCAGAGCTGTTCCGGTCTCCGCGCCTGAGCGCGTTTTTCAGCCGCAGTTCCAGGGGATCCATGCTAAGTTTTTCCGCCAGGCGATTCATCATCTGCTCGATGGCGAAGGCTGCCTGGGATACGCCGAATCCGCGCATGGCCCCGCCAACCGGATTGTTGGTATAGACACTCCAGCCTTGAATCAAAACATGAGGAATGCGATATGGCCCACCCGCATGCTCCATGCCCAGTTCAAGGACTTCTCCGCCCAGGTGGGCGTAGGCGCCAGTGTCATAATACAGCCTGCATTCCAGACTTTTAAGCGTTCCGTCAGCATCGGCGCCCAGTTTATAGTACAATCTCGCCGCGTGTCGTTTATATCCGGCGACAAAGCTTTCTTCCCGATCCCACCACATTTTTACGGACCGGCCATTAGCATTCATTGCAGCAAGGGCCAGCAGGCACTGAACCGTAGCACCATCCTTGCCTCCAAACCCACCACCCAGATAAGGGCTGATGATGTGGATAGAAGAAAAATCAAGCCCCAGTGCATGGCCGATCTCCATCCGATCCCGAAACGGTGCCTGGGTTGAAACCGTCATGACTAATGAGCCATCCGGGTTCTGATGAGCTATGCCGTTTTCTGTTTCAATAAAAGCGTGTTCCTGAAACGGGACTTCAAAGCAGTCTTCGAGAATGACATCACAATCCGAAAATGCCTTGGCCGCATCGCCGGTCCGGATCACAGCGGAGAGCAGCGTGTTTCCAGCCACATGAACCAAGGGGGCATCTGGTTTCAGCGCTTCTTCAGGATCAAACACTCCAGGCAAGGGATCAACATCAAGCTGAATCCAGGACAGCGCTTGTTTTAGGGCCTCACGGTTTTCGGCAAGTACCAGGGCGACCGGCTCTCCGCAGTGCCGAACTTTTTCTCCCGCCAGAACCGGCTGATCCTTGTGAACGATTCCCTGGCGGTTGGTTCCGGGAACGTCCTTGTGGGTCAATACACTAAAAACGCCAGGAACGCTTTCGGCATCGGCCGTGTGAACCGCCAGAATTCCGCCATGAGCCATTCCTGCCCGCTTGGCACCGGCCCATAGCATGTCCGGTGCATACACATCCGCAGCATATTTTTCCGCGCCACTCACCTTGGACCAAGCATCAAAGCGGGGAAAAGAACATCCCACAGCCGGAATTTCATCTTTCATCTTTCATCTTTCACCTCTCACTGCTATCAGCCATCGTTTCAGCAGGAACAGTAGCCCCGGTACAATGCCACATCAGCCTAAGATGGGTTAACGGGTGCTGAAGCTTCCGCTCGTTCCCAATCCCGCTTGATAATCTCCAGAAGTTGTTTGGCATCTGCAGATTCCAGCACAATGCCGTCAAAATCGGGCGGACAGAGGAGCTTTTGCATGAGAAACCCGTCGCTGTCGAACCATCTGGGCAGCGCGCCTCCAAAAAAGTAGCCTTTTTCTCTCAATGTGTGGACGGCAGACCCGACATAAGGGCTGGCCAGATTGAGCCATGCCTGGAGAACCACAGCCTTTCCAGCGACGGCCTGAGTCTCAATGTTATGGAAGGCATCGCTGAAATCCTCCCCGATCTCATGTACCGCAAGCCGCGCAACCTGGGCAAAATCAAATATCTCCATGCCGATGCGGGAGAGCAAACCTTCTGGCACCCGACCTTCCGATAGCACGATGTCCCGTGAATCGTCAAGACGTGAATATATCCAGCACAGTTCCTGCTCGTAAGGCGCAGGAATGTGGATTCGGTGGGGCCTTGGTTTATAACACCGGAAGCAACCCAAAGCCGCCACCCGTCCTGCTGCGCTCTTTTCCTTGGCATAAGCAGCAGCGGGCATCAGAGCGATTTCCATGGCCATTTCCACATGTCTGAAACGCTCTACAGCCTTTTGCATGAAAACATGGTTGCAGACAGGCTCGCCGAAAACTTCCTCAACATTATCCTTCTGGGGCACAAATTTCTCATAAAGATATTCCAACATGCGGGTATTCGCGCCGGTGTTTCGATATTCCTTCAGGACAAGACCGACACCTGTTTCATAAATCGAAGGGTTCGGAGCCGAACGAAACAGATGATCCACGCCAATGATGTTTCCGGAGACTGTACGAGCGACAATGGAATAGTATTTTCCAGCCTCATTGACAGCGATAATGGCCTGTGGATCGTAGAAGAGCTGGATGGGATAGTGCTCTCCATAGACGGCCTGGAACAGACGGACAATCCCTTGGGCATCTTCCGTCCGAAATGTATCGATATAAAATTCTTCCCGATTTTGATCTATTTTCTGGTCATTCCCAGGATTCATTGGTATATTCCCCTTTATTGTGACAAACTGGAGTCGCTTTTCATATCCACCCAGTTTTTCACAAGGTTAAAACCACCGGCTTTCAGCCGCTCAGCTTCGGCAACTGCGACCCGCGCGAACCCACCTACTTTCAGCAGGTTTGTTCAGTTTTGGACAGCTCCTTAATCCTTAATACATCGAACAGAAATCCTTTTGCCTTTCGGTCTGCACTAACACTTGCACCACTATAATCATTGAACATACCTACACACTTAGCACTATAGAAGGATGCCAAATATTCTGATATTTCATCAGCGATTGATCTTGGTGATCTTTGAACCTTGCAGTCCCATCCCCCGCCATCAGCCCTCGCTGGCTGAAGGTGAAGGCATAGAAATATTGGGTTGTTTTAACGTTCACCGACCCCTTCGACCACCACCTCCTCCCATCCGGCTGCCGGCGGATGGTGCGGCGGATGACCGTTCCCTGCTGAAGGAGAATGCGCCGGATGATCGTTCACTGCTGGTGGTCTGGCTTAGCTGGTTGCCGCGCTCCCGGGCCTGGGCCTGCGAATTAAGGCTTTGCGAGGATTCCTGCAATAGCGAGTTCGCTGAAGTGGTTGAAGCCTGCCGTGCCTGTTGAGTTGCTCCAGTTTGACTCTGGGGTGTGTAATACTGCGCACTGCCGCCGGTTGAGGTAGCCGGCGATGGCAGCGTACTCGCGCTCCTTGGCTGCGGCTTGTTCGCTGTCTCCCAGCCGTTGCCGGTATTGCTGCTCCAGTTGCCGGAGCTGTCCTTTTTATACACGTTACCGTCTTTGCCGGCATATACATTTCCCGATTTGGTTTTGACAACCGCGCCTTGTCCGTTTTGGGTGTTCCAGGCGGCGGCACCCGTGTCCTTGTTCGTCTGAACGACCGCGGCGGAGCCGTAATCGCTGGTTCGGTAACCGCCACGCGCGGCTGTTCCGGTGGTTGGATTGTAAGCCGCAGCCCTTCCAGCCGAGCCGTAGGCAGTGTTCACCTGCGCCCCTGCGGCACTGGCTCCCGTGTAGGGATTGTAGGCCTGTCTCACCGATGCGCTGCCCGAGGGTCCGTAGGCGTAAGCGCCGCGTGAGTATGTTCCAGTATTAGGATTGTAGGCCGCGGCAGCCCCTGCTCCCCCGTAAGGCCCATAGGAGACCTGGCCGCTCCTGTAGTAGCCGCCGGAGGCATAGCTATACCTGGCGCCGCATCCGTAGGAATAAGGCACGGGATACCCTGGGTAATAATTGTTGTTGTTGGCAATCAACGCACCCGCCATCACTCCGGCGCCGAACATGAGTACGCCGGTGGCCGCCACATATTCTCCGCTGTATCCAGCAGTCTGTGTGTAGGTGACCGAATTAGGGGAGGTGTTTTGAACAACAACGTAGGTTACGTTGTGAGCGGGATGGGAAGCAGGAATGGTGTAGATTGCCGGCGGAACACTCGTGCAGTATGTCCACGGGCCGTTTGCAGTACCGCTGTTGAACCAGATGCCCTGGTCACAGCAATAATAACCGCCGTTGACAACAAATACCGCGTTGGGGGAGTTTACGGCGTACTGAACCGTAGTGTCTGGTATGGCCTGAAACTGCGGCTGTCCGCTGTAAGTTACCTGCACCGGTGGTAGTGGGTTTGAGACATTCACGACCGTGGTTTTGGGCACTGAGGCCAGCAATACTGCGTCCCTGGCTTCGTTTGTGCCCGGAACAGAGGCTTTGACAAAAGCGGCGGGATCGCTGTTCGGAATCCGGGCGAAATCCGCTGGCAGGTCTTTGCTGGCGGACGACCAGGAACCATCCAGCCTGGCAGCGCGAAACCATCGGCCGGCGGTGAGAAGGTAGAATTTCTTGTCACCGGAGTTAAGGAACACCGTTGTTTCCGTGTTTGCAATGCGCAGTAGTTTCGTGCCGGGGATCGGGCTGTAGCCTGGCTCGCCCTTTGTCAGAATCAATTCCGCGGGTTCGGTGCTCACAAACACCACGGGCGGATTCTCTTCACGTTTTCCGGGTACCTGCATACGCACATCGGCCCAGTTGTCGTCTGGCGGCAGGGAAGACAGCCCGGCCGGCAAGACTCCCGCAGGCATCCATGTTCCGTTGATAGCGTTGGCGGTTGTCAGCCAATTGTCGCGGTTAAGAAGGTAGTAAAGCTGCCCGGTCGTGTCGTAGAAGACATCCCAGTTCGTGTTCATGGCAAACATCAGATCGCTCTTGTCTGCTTCAACTGGTTTCAACTGGGGTTCACCCAGGAATATCACGAGGATGGCGGGCTTGCTGCTGTAGAAAATCTTCGGCGGATCCAGATTCAGCTCCACAGCATGTTGCACCGGATGCTGAGAGGGATCGAGATAGGCCAGTACCCGGTCCATGGAAACCGTCATTGCCTGGCCGAAAGGATGCAATTCCTCCACAACACGCCGTAGCGAAGCTGTTTCCGTTTCCGACGTATTCGGAAAACGCAGCTCGCGTTTGGTGGGAATCAAAGCCACAACGCGGGTATCGTGGTTTGTCACGGTTTCAGCATCCACTTCAGCGACACCAAACTTCTCTTTTTGGGACGCTCCTGTTTTTACGGAAATAGCGCAACGAAAGTGAAGATTCGCGTAGTCTTTCCAGATGTCCACCTGGGGTTGATAAATGGTCAGTTGTTTGCCGTTCTTCTGAATCACTCGCGGCCAGCCTGGATCACCGGAGGGAGTGGCGACGGAAGCTGCAAATGATGATGCGGACACCATGAGTATCGTAAACAGAATGATGATGATGGCTTTATAAACTTTCACTTTTTTCGTATCCTTTCAAACTTACAAAGACTGTTTTATGGTTTTGCTAATGATTCATAAATTGGGGCTATCGGTTACTTGACTGAATAGTCTTTAGCTTCAAGGCAGGTGCCCTGAGATAATCCCGTTGATTGGGTCACAGGGACACGGGATCATGTCGTTGTCTTTTTTGCGAGCGCCGCTTTTTGTTGCGCTTCATCAACAAGTATTTGCGACAGTGCAGCAGCAGCACCGGCTTTGAGGTGGTCTGCGATCTCCGGAGATTGGTCATCCACGGCAGAGCTGATGCCGGATGCTTTCTCATAGCCGGAGGGCATTTCGACGATCACCCGGCGATGGGCGAAATGGATTCCCTTTTTAGCCAGGGCATCAGCAATGAGTTCGAAGGCCTTCCGCTGAATAATGCCTTGCCGGCCGAATCTGGCCGTAAATCTCACACGGAAGGTCATCACCGAATCAACTACGGTTTTCACTCCCATGGATTTGATTGGGCTTATAATGTCCGGGCCAAGTTCCGGATCATCCATGAGCTGCTGCCCCACCTTTTTGATGATTTTCCGCACCTGCTCGATTTTGGTGTCGTAGGGCAGGCTAAGATTGAATTTCACCACTGCGCCACCTCGATTGTAGTTCGTGACGGCACCAAGCTTGCTGAATGGAACGATCTGTAAGGCCCCACGGTCATGCCGCAGGTTGATGTTGCGCAGCGTAAACCCTTCCACCGTTCCGGATACGCTGCCCGCCTGAATGTATTCTCCCACCCGGAAGGCATCGTCCACCAGGTAGAAGAAGCCGGACAACACATCCGACACCAGCTTTTGTGACCCGAAGCCAATCGCCAACCCCACTACGCCAGCGCCGGCCATGAGCGGCGCGATATTAATGCCCAGACTGGAGAGTACAATCAGCGTCGTCATGACCATCAGAACCGTTCCCACAAATTTGCGGAGTACTGGCAGCAGGGTGAAGTTGCGGTCCAGCGTTTGGCCGCTGAATTCTTCGTCAAAATCCGCCTTTTCTTCAGAGGGCGGAGGAGCCAGCGACTCCAGTTTATGTTGGATGTACCGGTTGATCTGACCCCAGATCACATGGGCCAGGATCAGGGTCATCAGGATGCTGAAAGCCGCTTCACCCACTTTATCCAGCAACGGCAGGTCGATTCCCCAGATATGGAAAAGCCACAAAGTCAGCGAAAAAACGATAACGATGCGGACCAACCCCGTGGTGATCCTGACATACCTGGTATTGTCCTGGTCAACTGTCTTGCGGATCGTCCCCAAAGTTTCCGTGACCATCCATTTGCCGGCACGGTCCAAAATCAGGTATAGCGGAACAAGCAAAAAACTGATGGCAAATGCCCCATCATTTTGCGGACCATACAGCGCCAGCCGTCCGATCCCCAGGAGCCATACGATTGCGACATATCCCATCGCCAGAATGTGCCAACTGGCTGCTATTTGATTCCGGAACCAGGAAATCTCGCCGGATGGCTCTTGATCCGTTTGCCGCAAATGGTTTGCCACCATCGTTCGGTTATGCCAGAGTATATGCCTCAGCAAAACCATGAAGGGGATGGAAATCACCAGGCTGATCAAAAATATGCCGTCTGTATGTGTTTCCAGTTTCTGAAGAAACAGCAAAAGCACATATACTCCGACAAAATAGCCGGCCAGCAGGGTTAATTCCTTATAAATGACGGCGGCTGTTGCGTCCGAGATCGGTGCCAGGCGTAATTGGGCGGCATTGGGAGACCATACCAAACGGGACAGAAGGATTATCAGGCGAATCAATACAATGACCATCATTACGGCGATAAATAAAAGCCGCCAGCCTCCCTTCTGGGAAAAAGGGAACGCCAGAAACAACAGCTTGCTTATCAGGGAGAAAACAACAATTCCCAGAAATTCCGGCAGTATTCTCACCACAGCGGTACCGAAGCGCAGCCAGCCCGACATGACAGGGGCCGCATCGAAACGTTCCCTCATGCCGGCGCTGAATCGCCAGCAAAACCGCTCCACCGCCAGCGCACAGCCAATGATCACAGCCAGTGCAAGAAACATCTGAAGCAGCACTGTCAGGCCCCCACCGTCGGTCACCTTTTGGAAGGTTTGCACCATATCGGAGAAAAACTGCGGCAGATAGCGACCTATTTCCGAAAACCGTTGCTGAAAAAGGATGGATAATGATTCCAGACTCATCAACCCTCCGGATTGTTCAGGAGTCTGGCGAGCCTGTGGCAGGCTTTTCGCAAGTTGCTGAATCAGTATCTGCCGTACCTGTTCATCGCTGAGCCGGGAGAGCAGTTGATTGATGTCGTTTATGGATTTGGGACGAATCGTTTCTATCGACGGGGTAGACGGGGCGGCTTTTTCTTTGGTGGCGGACCCTGTTGTGGCAAGGCACATCAGAATCAGGCAAGCAATGAACATCCAGCGACTGATAAAGGTGATTAGAGACGATAAATCAGATTTTCTTCTTCCGCTCATAACTTCCTCCAGCGTAATTGTCAGTTAATTTGCATCCGGATAAACATGGCGGCGCAGGCAGCCGGATTCCACCTTGTTGACCCGCAAGGTTGCCGGCATCCATGCATTCACCTATACCATGTCCTTTGTATTGGGTCAAATGGGTGAGGACATTCTCAGTGCTGACGCATCAGATACGATTGAGCATCTCAAGTCGGAGCATAGTGAAAATTTTGGAAATATCCTGAGCCTGTTGCGGTTGTCAGCGGTCAGTGAATCAGTGAAATTACTTCTTCGGATCACTTGGTTGGCGGATT
>CAIMCT010000573.1 GCA_903839535.1 uncultured Desulfobacteraceae bacterium | reverse complement strand
TTCACGCGAAAGAATCAGGCAGGTCACCGGAGTGGAAGCTTTCATGGAAAAAAGCCTTGGCGTATTCCCCAGAAGAGTTAATGCACCGGAAAAATCTCCCGCCGTATAGTTCCGAATGATCACCTCACTGCCATTTTCCGAACGGATTAACACTGCTTCTCCGGAAACCAGATAAAACGCCTGGCCATCATCGTCATCCTGCGTGAAGAGATAATCTCCGGGTTTGAAATTTTCCCGCGTACACAAGTAGGCAAAAACCTTCAGCGTGTCAATGGGAAGCGCAGAGAAAAAATAGATTTCTCTTAAAATATTGAGGTTTTTCTGAAATTCACAGGTTGGGCATGTTTCATTTTTTTCCGCCGACCAGCTCATACAGTGCTCCTTTTCTGGCAATGAGTTCATCGTAAGACCCTATTTCAATGATTTTACCAGCCTTCATAACCGCTACCTTGTCATAATTCTTGATGATATCCAGGCGATGAACGACGGATATCAGTGTTGTTTTCCCTTTCCACCGGGTTTCCAGAAGGTTTTGAATACGGGTTTGGGATTTGTTGTCCAGGGCGGATGTGGCTTCATCCATGATCATCATGCGGGGAGATTTGAGAAAAGTTCTGGCAATGGCAAGCTTCTGGCGCTGGCCACCGGACAGTTTATCTCCCTTGCTGCCGACCTGGAACTGCATTCCGATTTCAACGATGGTTTCAAGAAAATCCTCTTCAATAATCAATTGAATGATGCTTTGATTGATCATGTCCAGGGCCTTGGGATTAGATGTTTTAATCTGTCCGAACAAAATATTGTTTATGATGGTCTGGTTATAGATGTAATCGGAAAGCTGGTAAAACGAGAAGGCGGCGGGATTGTCCCGCGTGATGCTGTCGTGAATCAACGCTCTTCCCTCAAGAATCAGGCGTTCCAGGATGGCGGGTAGTGCAACTAATTTGTGTTTTCCGGGTTCAAAACGAAGGGCCAGTTTCAAAAGATAGTTTCGGTCCATGTCTGACAACTGAAGCAGTTTGGTGCGTTTGAGCCGTTCAACCAGTAGTATGGCTTCATCCCATTCTTCCAGGGAAATCGGGCTTTGTTCAAAAAAGACGGGATCCGGGGAAAGGCTGCCCAGAATATCAACGGTCTGCCGGGATAGCTCGGCGCCCAGACTCAGCAGAGGAGTGGTTAAGTCTGCCTTACTTAACAACTTCAGAAAATAGGGATTCAGGGGCAGGTTGTTCTCTGAAAAAGAAGCATCATTGGGCGTTCCCAAAAAAAGATTTTCAGCAACACTTGAGAAATACAGATATTTGTTTTCATCGAAGAATTCCACAAAATCTGAAAGCTTTTCGCCGTACTCCTGCTGAAAATTTTCGCGTACTTTAATCAACCTCTTTGCCAGTTCCGCCTGACTTTGCCTTTCCAGAATCGTGTTAAGCCCAAACCGGAGTACATCCACAAAAATACCCGTCTGGTGCAGTACTGCGATTTTATCATCCAGTGATGGCTGGTCCGTATCCATTTCTCCGTCGTGGACGGCTGTATAAGAATACACCAGATTTTCCTCAATGGAACCGGAAAAAATAAACGGGCTCTGGGAAACAAACCCCATGTTGATTATCAGATCTTTTTTGGTTAGATCCGCAACTTCCTTTTCGCCAAGAAGAATGTGTCCGCCAGAATACTTGTATAGTTGACCGATACAAAGCGCCAGCGTGCTTTTCCCGCTTCCGGAAAACCCCACAAGGGCCAGGGTCTCTCCGGGTTTCATGGACAAATTGACACTGTCCAGCAATTGAATGCCCGTATCCGTCACATAAGAAAGCTCTTTGATATCGATGCTGCCGGCAAGCTGAAAGGGTTCGCGATCTTCAGGTTCAAGGGTAAACTCAGTTGGTGTATCAAAATACTCCATGGTTCGCTTGTAACTGATCGCTGCATCCATATAAACCTGATAAAATTCAATCAGTTCTTTCCATGGGTCATACAGTTTTTCCTGTGCCGACAAAAACGCAACCATGGCTCCCAGCTCCAGTTTCCCCTGCATGGCCAGGTAACCTCCCAGAATAAAGATTACAAAAGGCCCCAGGCTGACAAAAAAATTATTGGTGACTTTCACTCCCTGCTTGTACAAGGTCCAGATGATCCGGATTTTCAGCATCTGGTCCACAAGCTTGCCGAATCGCCTGTTTTCCATGCGAAATGTGCCGTTTCCCTGAATTTCATGGATTCCGGAAATGGCCTCCCCAATAAGGCTGGAAATGGTCCGGGTGCTGTCCACCCGTTTTTTGTTGGCGGTATTGGCTCCGCGTTGAAGGAATGGAATAATAAACAGAATAATGGGATAGAGGGCAAGAGAAATAATCGCCAGAATCGGATTTAAATATATCAGGTATCCGGCAAACGCCAGCAGGGTCATAACGTTGATGACCGGTGCGGAAATGGCCAGCCCGACAAAGCTGCCGGCGGATGTCAGTTCGGTAACCAGAGCGGAAACAACCATGCCTGGCTGAGCTTTCCTGTAGAAATTCAGCGGCAGGGTCAGTATGTGCGCAAACAAGTCCTTTCGCATATTTGCAAGAACATTTTCAGAAATCCGGGTCTGAAGAATGGTAATCATGTATTTCAGGCTGCTGGCCAGAAGCACCGATACCAGATAAATGCCGCAGTAAACCAGAAGAAGATCCATTTTTTTCAGCTTGATGGCCTCGTTGACAATACGTTTTTGCATTTCAAGTGGAACCACTCTGGCAAAAACAGTAACGGCAATCAACAAAACCAGCGCGATCTGAAGTTTGCCATTTCCTGGCAGAATCCACGAAAAAAGAGACCGCCTAACAATAGGAATTTGTTCCTTTTCCATAACAGAGATTCCTTCTTTTGAAGTGACGATAAATTTTATTTGAAAGTATTTTAGGTGATTTCCAACAAAGAATACCCCATTGTCTGATTCAGATTTTTTTCTAT
>CAIMCT010000572.1 GCA_903839535.1 uncultured Desulfobacteraceae bacterium | reverse complement strand
TCAAAAGAGGAAGTTGAAGAAGAGTTTGGTCTGTATGCCGACCACAGTTACTGGCTTCTTCAGGAATGGATCGCTGTACTCCCTTCAGTCTCTGATGAGGAACAGCGCATCCTTCGCCGGCTTTCTCAAAAATTATTGACGCTTGTCCACGACTGGAACGAAGAAGAACTGAAGGTTTTTTTCGTTGCCTTTATTCTTGATTTTATTGATTTCTGGCAGCCGCACTATCGACCGTTTTTCGAACAAGAGCTGTCTGTCGAATATGCGGAGGGAAAGAAGCTGTGGGGCGTTGTGGATTTTTTTGTGGCATCCGGAAAGCAGTCGCCAAAAAAGCCTTTCTTTTTTCTGCATGAATACAAGAAACAGGCGGACACGTCAAACGATCCGACAGAACACCTTCTGGCTGAAATGGTTGCAGCTCAAAAGGCAAATCCCGATACGCACCCGATTTACGGTGCATACATTATAGGCCGCCATTGGTATTCCGTCCTGCTTGACGGGCAGGTCCATGCCGAAAGCCTGGCGTATGATGCGACAAAAGACGAGATCATGACAATAGTCGGTATTCTCCGCCAGACAAAAGACATTATTGACGGGCTGATTCAGCATTTTCCATGAGAGCCCGGAAAAAAATGTGCAACGACAGAGAATGACCTAATAAAAGGTGATAACAGTCAAAGATTACACAAGACTCTCAGTTAAACAGGTTATGATGATGCAACTGGATCGGTAAAAGGGGCCAATCATCCATACAGGGAATTATGATTTTCTGTGCGTCCTTTACGTCTTTGCGGTGAATTGAAAAGCGCAGTTAATGCCCGTGTGCACTATAAAAAGGAGGAGCAGATAAAAAATGTGTTTATTTCGTTTATGGTAGTAGCTGTTCTGGGTATGCGGCTGGACAATGCTAACGGGAGTGATCAGCAGGGTCCGATAACTCCATGGACTATTGTCGTTACAATTACAACCCTAAGCATTCCACTACGCCATTTAGTGGTGACAAGTAAAAAACCATTTTTATCCACATCCTTTAGGAGGTATTATGTTTAAATACAAGAAATCAATATTGATGCTTATTGCAATTACTCTCATGCAGGTAAGTACAGTATGTGCAGCGAATTATTCAATTTCGGGTGCTATATCAGGTTCACTAACAAACACAACTTTAGCTGTAACCGTGCAGCCTGATATAATGCTACCGGCCAAAACTCCCCTTTCCCTGTTTGTAATCGGTTATATGCCCAATGATGACTACATGACCTGGTATTACATGCTGCCATCGGGGAAGTGGACACCACAGACACAAGAGACAAAATGGACTGATATAATTTCCTACGCGGCCACAACCACCGCAACGCCCCCAATGCCTATAACTATCACGCCTATATACAGTGCGAATGTATCTGGCGTTGCAGGCGCCGTCATATTCGTCGGTTACGCCGGACCAAATTTGGTGCAAGGATTCCAACCAGTCGCTGTTATCCCGAACGCTACCGTCAATGAACCAGTTTCTTATCCGAAATCTTTCGCCCCATCAAACTGGCCGAACCATATTGCCATGGGATCAGCAATGGATACAATGCATGATATCCCTTATTTCGCAAACATTGAAGCTATCAATAAATATGCAACAGGGGATGGTGCCCCAGGGCGGATTGTAGCTCCCAGTGTTATCAACTCTCTGATTGACGATGCATACGAACTAACCAATCTGCAAATGAGTCATACTGATAATTATTATTCTGTTAGGCCGGTTCTTGTTGAATATACAGCCAATGGCAGTCAAAGTCTTGAAATTTTGCAGGCTGATTTCACACTCAACAATATGGCTATGCACTTTATCAACCTAATGAAGGATTGTAATGCTATCGGTGCACAATCCAGCACCAATACAAGTATTATATTAAATCCGGATTTGCTGGGAGAGATTGAACAGTTTTTATTTACTAACGCCAGTGCGGCCAATAAGACTAACCCTAATTTTATAGCTAACGTTATAAATAGCGCCAATGCAAATACAAACGCAACGAAGCTTTTAAGCGGCTGCGCAGCCAATTGCTCATTACCAGTAATCGAGGCGCTTAAAATAGCTGTTTATTTTATCAACAATAAGCCAGATAGTATTTCTCAAGCTGATTTCAAGACAGCGGTTGCCAACTATATGAGTGTCACCAACGCATCAGTTAACAATAACACGGCAACTGTAAATCTTCCAACGGTTACTGAGGATTTTGCCGGTTATATTCAGACAATCAACTGGATAGTAAAAAATTATGCACCTAAAGCTAATTTTGGCTGGCACTCAAACATCAGGACCAGTTATGATACCCCGTGGCCTGGCTTATATGATGGTTTATGGACTCATACCATTCCTAATTCCTCGAATCTTAATGCTTATGCAAGCGTAATATCTACTTTCTGGAATAGTTTAGGAGTTTATACAGGAAGTTACAAGCCTGATTTTATTGTGTTTGACAAATATGGAGTTAATGGGCTTAGCAGTTATGTTTCTACCTTTTCAAATGGCTATCTTTTCAATCAACAAGATATGAAAAGCTATTTCGGCTTTGTAAAAGCTATTACAACCAAATTGGGTGTTCCCGCCATGCTTTGGCAGATACCGGGTGGTCATATCGGCGCGGATGAAACGAATCAAAATACCATGTCAACAGAAGCCCAGTTCTTATTTGGCGATAAGCGATTTAGCACAACGAACGTTCCCTCCGGATCACTCAGCACTTACTATCGTTCATACCAAAAGGTTGATACTGCTCAATTCCTAAACAGCACCTGCGGCAGCAACAACAGCGCATGCGACTGGAGTAGTTCAAATCTTGCTATGGCGGAAAATTCAAATGTCTTTGCTATTCTTTGGGGAACCGGCACCAGGTCAACCAGTATTGGTACATATCCAGGAGGAGATCAATTAGATGGCGGATGGCTATTAGGCAAAGTAAATGAATACTACACTGCACCCTTCTTTCAGACAGGCGAAACTACTCCGACGATCCTCTCTTCTACTCTCAACCAATGACGTTCGGGATGGCGCTATACTTGGCGGAAAAACACTATACAAAACGGTGCGCTCCGCCTAATCATATCGGCATCACATTTCAAGGACTAAAAGGAGAATCATGTGAAAAAATTGCATTTAGGTGTAATCGTTAGTTTCATCATAACTATAGCTGTCGTTGCTCAAGTAAATGCAGATTGCCTCCAGAACCAGTATGGTAAAGTTTTCTGCGGAAGAGGCAAATGTCAAATGGATCAGTATGGCAAGGTGTTCTGTGCTCAGCGTGACGGCGACATTATGAAGGACATATATGGCAACATCCTTTGCGGTATAGGACATTGTAAAAAGGACTACCGGGGTGATACTTGAGCATCGTCCCTACAGAGCCTCGCACCGCCATTTCACCTTTAATATTAAAGAGTTAGAAAAGCCACGACTTATAGACCTATGCGCGCTGTTGCATCGGAAACAGCTTGGCTTGGTTATGTAATATACAAATCTGGAGAGAACGCAAAAAACTTAGAAAGCCAACATTGACATCCTGTATTAATCGACAAACGTCTCAAAGACATTGCCAATGATATTGCGGATATTGAAGATTCGCCTTTACAAGACGATACCAACCCTGACCCACTAAATCCTGAGCAGACAAGAATTTTGATCAATAAGACTTGATGTTTTTACAAATGCTCTGAATAATTTATCCATGGAAAATCATATTACTAATGTTCCATTTATGCGGATGGGAAATTGTGAGCTACAGTAACATTCACTATATGCGGCCTGTTCAAACAGAATTCCCCTCAATTTTCGAGTTGCGGGAGTATTTTTTCAAAGGCATAACCCAGCAAAGGAATGACCTCATCGCGGCCATTCCCTCAGGAGCAGTGAAGGGCGCATTTATTATCACAGGAGCAAGTAGTGGAATCGGAGCCGATTGTGCTCTGATAGCACTACGAGATGGATATTCCGTTATCGCTATCGACAAAACACCTTTTGACGTAAATGGAGAACTTCCGATCAATCGGTATTCATCCGCTCTTTGTGACATTACAGACACAGAGAGTCTGCAAGAGCAACTTACGATCGTCGTTTCTGAAGCAAAGGCGAAAAATATTTTGGGAAATGATATCTATTTGATCTGCTCGGCAGGGGTGTACTCCGCAACTGATGTCCAACTGTGCATGAAAGTAAACTACCAAGGTACACGCAACACGATAGAACAGATACAACAAACTTTTAAGGGTACTGTAAGAGGCATTACCATTATCGGTTCAGACCAATCGTATTTCGATAAGAACAGTCAACGGGACTACGGCACTCAGAGTTCTACTATGGAGGCTCCGTACATGTGTAGTAAACAAGCGACCCGCCGATATTTTGAAGAGTTATATGCTGTCCGATCCAAATCGTGGACTCCATGTCTCGTTGCTCCTGCTACGGTGGTTACTCCGCTGACTGCAGCAGTATTTTCGGAGGTTGAGCCATCAGTGAATCCTCGTCAGTTTGTCTTTGAAAACTGGGAAAGAGAAAACAGGGATATACCAGACGGTCTCCTTCACCCGCTTCATTTAGCCTACGTTATTGTTAATGTCACAGCCAGGAAGCCATATAGAGTATCAAATCAAGTAATCGAATGTATTGAGTCAGGGAGAGGGGTTTTACTGGATGGCGGACTCAACAAGCGAGACGGGATCGTCCGGTTTTCGGATCGCTTCACAAGATTTTCGCTGACCAGAGCCGATTCGCCGCCCGTTACAAGGATGATGAATTTTGACTAAATTTTAAGTTCCTGAGATTTTTCCAGAAATACAAATTGGTGCATTTTCATGCTGTCGGTGATATCATAAGCCCCTTTTTATTATACATGACTTTCGGGCAAATGAAGAAACATTGCCGTTAATTCAGATTAACGGTAATATCAACCCCAGGATTCCAGGCTTTACCGCCATCGAAACTATCCGCACGGGTGATCACTGTAGGATAATAGCCGTAGCTGCTTTCAAACCACCCGTCTATGATGGTCACATCTTTGCTAACTTCTTGGTTTCCTGGCTTGTTTCCGTGTGGATCTGTCCGCTAGTGATATGAGCATAAGCGCTGTGATTGTGAATGGATTCAAAATTCTCCGCACTAACGGAAAACCAGGTGATGTTGTTGTCTGCGTAAAGCTTTTTGGCGACATCTCTGACGATGTCTTCGACAAATTTGGGATTGGTAAAGCCTTTTTCTGTGACGAACTTTTCATCCACCCGCTTCAGAATGGAATAGACTTCGCAGGATGAGCAGGTTTCAACCAGCTCGATCATGTCCTCCATCCAGATGAATTTCTTGAACCTGGTGCTCAGCCGAACCTCACCCCGCTGATTGTGGGCACCCACCTCGCTGATTTCCTTGGAACAGGGGCAGACCGATGAAATCGGCACCACCACCTCGGAAACCAGATCGATTCCACGGGATGGATCGCTGGAGCCAAGAATCCTGCAGGTGTAGTCCATCAGGCCTGGAGCTCCGCTGATCGGGGCTTTTTTCTCGATAAAATACGGAAATGTCACCTCGATGTGAGCGGATGCAGCATTGAGATGTTTTTTCATCCGATCCAGCACCTCGGAGATGCGTTTGAGGGAGATTTCCGGCCGGAACAGGTGAAGCAGCTCGACAAAACGGCTCATGTGGGTGCCCTTGTATTTATGAGGCAGATCCACGTACATGTTGATGGAAGCAACGGTATGTTGCCTGCTGTTTCTGCGATCCAGAACCGTGATGGGGTAACGAAGATTTTTTATTCCCACCTTGTCGATGGGAATGTTGCGGTCGTCCCGCTGATTCTGAACATCTTTCATGGACGTGCTACAGGGCGGAAGAGGTGTCATATCCGAATTCCCGTGTGGTAAAGTATTCATGTCGATTTCCTGATCTCTTGCGGCGTTTCGAGTGGTCTTTCAGCAGATAATCTGTTCTCACATGACTCAATGCCCGGAAAATATTCCCCTTGACGTTGGAGTTGCCCTGATAAAGCTGATTGAGCATCTCCTTGATCTCTTTCCGTTTGGATATTTTGGATGTCGGGCAAGAGTTTTCAAAAACAGGAAACCGGTTTTCGTTGGCGAATTTTCGTATGATCGTCTTATCCACAAAGGCCAGTGGTCGGATCACGGTAAACTTACCCTGAAAAAATATCTGGGAGGGTGTCATGGTGCAGATTTGGCCGGCGTAAAAGATATTTAAAAACAGGGTTTCAATGAGATCATCTTTGTTGTGTCCCAGGGCCAGCTTTCGGCAACCCTGTTCATCTGCGATTTCAAATAACCGTTTTCGCCTCAGATGCGAACATAGAAAACAGGGGTTTTCCCTATTTTCCGTACTGTGCGCCAGTATTCCGTGCCTGGTTTCCTCCACCCTAAGCTCAATTCCCCACTGGTTGCAACAATCCTTTAACCGGGTGCCGAACCCGGGTTCAAATCCAGGATCAATGTAAATGGGATATATTTCATAATGAACGGGAACGCGCCGAAGCCGTTCCCGCAAGAGCCACAGAAGGGCCAGGCTGTCTTGTCCACCGGAAAGCCCCACTGCGATCCGATCTCCATTCGAGATCATGTCGTAGTCATGAATGGCCTTACCAACCCCTCTGTTCAAAGACCTGAATAGCGCGGATTCCTTAATGGAAGCTAATCTCCGTCATTGGCTTCGGTTATCAGCCTGATTCTTCCGGCTGCAACTTCCCTTAATGACATGACAATATCCGCATTCTTGGGTGAACTGACCAGATACTCGGAACCCTCGCGAATCTGCCGGACTCTTCTGGCGACCATGTTGGCCAGAAGGAATCGGTTGGGTACCCGTTTCAGACAATCGTCAATTGTAATTCTTGCCACAAAAACACCTCCGGAAATTAAAATGAAAGGAGTCAGAAGCCAGGTGGCTGAAAGCCAACCTCCACCGTGGAGGGGACTTCCAGCCACCTAAAACGAAATCAACCTTCTGAAAAAACCATATTACACTGCGAATGGGCATAATTTGCGTTTTACCCCACCCCACCCATCACCTGCTGGGAGAAGGGGGGCAAAGGACGCAAAGAAGACAATGATTCCATTGAATATTTTCTTTGCGATCTTTGAGTCTTTGCGGTGAATAAAAACTCGGTCATTGACCGCTCAAAGTATATGTCGGCTCAAAGAATCTCAACAAGTTCATAACAGCGCTTACCACCTGGAGCAGTCAGTACCAGCTCATCGGAAGGTTTTTTACCGATAATGGCCTGTCCCAGTGGAGATGTAATGGAAATGCGACCTTCTTCAATATTTGATTCTTCCGGGCCTACCAGTTGATATTGAACGGTTTCTCCGGTGTCAACGTTTTCCAGAAGCACACGGCAGCCAAATGAAGCACGGTCTTTTGGGAGCTTGCTTGGATCAATGATGTCCGCATTTGACAGCTTGTATCCCAGTTCTCTAATTCGGCCTTCAAGAAAGCTCTGACGGTCTTTGGCAGCTTCGAACTCTGCATTTTCCGACAAATCTCCGTGCGCCCGTGCTTCTTCGATGGCCTTGATGTTCTGGGGCCTCTCTACTTTTTTCAGATGTTCCAATTCAATTTTTAGGGCGGCATAGCCCTCTTTTGTCATGGGTATTCGATCCAACTTATTGCTCCTGAAATAATGATTTATCGTGAATGCGACTGCATAAACTAAGGATACGATCAAATTAACCGGCTGCTATCACAAATAGGTTTCAGCCAGAATCTCGGCAATCTGAACAGCGTTGGTGGCCGCCCCCTTTCGAATGTTATCGGCGACAACCCACAGGTTAATGGCGTTGGGAATAGATTCATCTCTTCGAATTCTACCAATATATGTCAAATCCTGGCCGGCTGCATCAATGGGCATTGGATATGTATTGGTACTTGGATCATCAACAACTTTAACTCCGGGCGCACTGCACAGAAGCTCCCTGACCGCTTCCGGGGTAATGGGCAGGCGAGTTTCAATGTTGATGGATTCGGAATGGCTATAAAATACCGGAACCCGAACCGTGGTCGCTGTAACCCCGATGGTGTTGTCTTCCAGAATTTTCCGGGTTTCATGGACCATTTTCATCTCTTCTTTGGTATATCCGTTATCCAGAAACACATCGATATGGGGAAGGCAATTGAATGCGATGCGATGCGGATAGACTTTATTTTCAACCAGTTGTGAGTTCATGATTGCACGGACTTGAGTATCCAGCTCGACGATGGCTTTTTGGCCAGTGCCGGAAACCGCCTGATAGGTAGATACGACAATGCGTTTGATGCCATATTTTCGGTGAATGGGATTTAATGCCACCACCATCTGGATTGTCGAGCAATTGGGGTTGGCGATAATGCCTTTTTGCGTGTAGCCGGCAATGGCATGGCTGTTGACTTCAGGAACCACCAGTGGCACCTGGGGGTCCATTCGCCAGGCGCTGGAATTGTCTATGACCACGCATCCTGATCTGGCTGCAACTGGCGCAAACTTTTCGCTGATGCTTCCGCCGGCTGAAAACAGTGCGATCTCCATGCCGTTGAAGGACGTTTCTGTCATTTCCTCAACTACCACCGGCTCGCCTCTGAAACTCAGTTTTTTTCCCACCGAACGAAAAGACGCCAGAAATTTTATGGATTTGACCGGAAAATTCCGTTCTTCCAGGCAGGCAATCATCTGATTTCCAACAGCCCCGGTTGCTCCAGCCACTGCAACATGAAATTGTTTTTTCGACATGGACACCTCTGTTTTCTTTTCCATAAATAAAAAAAGCATGATCCTTGATGAGGCAGGTAGCTTCATCAAAGATCATGAAATAACACGGAGAAACAACCGCGCTGGGTTATACTTCAAGCTGTCAGAAACTCTTTCCATTCGCTCCTTCCCCAAGCTGGAAAGGATTTGTGGTGGGGGCTAAAATTCATCTGATATACCCCACAATCGATGTCCCTGCCTTGACCTTGTCTCCCACTGCCACGTTGACTGTAGCATCAACTGGAAGATAGACATCCAGCCTCGATCCAAAGCAGATCAAGCCAAAACGCCGTCCCTTGTGAACGGTTTCGCCTGGCTGAATATGACAGATGATCCGCCTGGCGATAAGCCCTGCAATCTGAACCACACAGTACCGCTGACCCTGGTCCGTAACAATGAAAACCGCATTTCGTTCGTTATCTTCAGAAGCCTTGTCGAGACTGGCGTTCACAAATTTGCCCGGATGATACTCTATTTTTTCAACCTGGCCTTCATGGGGAATGCGATTGACATGGACGTTAAACACCGACATGAAGATACTGACCTTCTGGCAGGGGCCGTCATAAAAAAGAGTGTGGTCCACCCTGCCTGCAATGACCACCCTGCCGTCTGCAGGAGAGATGATCGCCCCGTCAGAAACCGGAACAACCCGGTCCGGATCCCTGAAAAAATAAGCAATAAAAAAAGTAACAGCAAGTCCCAGAAGTGCTGGCGCCCGTAGTTGAAGCAGGGCCAGTACGCCCGTAGCGAATGCGGCGGCGAAAATCAGGGGATATCCCGCAATTGCGACAGGAAATGCGAAACGACTATGAGGTTCCGGCAGCGAAAATTTATCCATCATGGCATCCTGTGAGCGCCCCGGAAAACCTGCATTCCTCCCGAAGCATGATTAATATTGGCGTATTTGTACCAAAATCCCTGAAATATGTCAATGATTACCCAGAGGATCAGGATCATTTTGTTTCAGCATGATTAATACCAAGTATATAAACACTTGAATAATATGCCTCCACGCTGTTTACAGTGGGTAACCTTGTTGTAATATTTTTCAATTGCGTTAGTATATACTGAGAACTGGCATAATCTGCGCTTTTCATAAACTCCCTCTCCCAGCGGGGGAGAGTTGGGGTGGGGGATCAAAAACGTAAAATTATGCCAGTTCGCAGTATATCGTAATATTTGATACTGATATTGACGGACTACTTGAAATAACCATGATGTTTTTACGCTTAACTTTGTGTATCACGATTTACGGTATGCGCTACAGTTTTAAGTCATGATAGTATTTGAACTAATTTGAATCAGCGAATGCCTTTAGTTTGCAGAAGCCGGGCGAAACAGGACTCCAAGGCATCCACAGATCGCTCAATATCAAATTTTTCGATGGCTCTACGCTGCCCAGCAAGAGCAATTTGCTGGCATTTAAGGGGATATTTGGCAAGTTGTATCAGCTCTTCAGCAAGGGATGCATCATCTTCTGTTTTGAAGATAATTCCGCTGACCCCATGCTCGACAATCTCTTTTGCTCCTCCTGTTCCACTTGTCACGACTATAAGTCCCGCGGCCATGGCTTCCACCTGGCTGATTCCAAATGGTTCTTGAAATAGGGATGGAAAAACCAATACGTTATGACGGGCAAACAAATTCTTCAGCTCTTCTCTTGGAAGAAAATCAAGAAAACGAATTTTATCTTCCATACCGTTTCCTGTGACAAATGATTTAAGAGAATCGACAAAACCCTTATCCGTCGAGCTACCTGCTATTGAGCAGGAAAAATCAATTCCCGAATCATGAAGTTTTTTCAATGCATTGATCAGAATATGCGGCCCCTTGTATGGGAGAACAATACTGGCATAGACAATCCGCAGCTTGTCTAGCGCGGGAGGAATACGCATCCGAAATTCCTCAACCAGTGCGCCAGGGAAGACCACGCTAATGTCTTTTAAGGGATATCCTTGCCTCTGGATTTCATTCTTGAGCCAGTTGCTGGCTGCCGCCCGGTGGTAGAGTCTGTTTTTCGGTGTTTCATTTACAGCGTAACCCGGTTGCTGATTGCCCATGTGGTGAATAATTGGGATTTTTTTATCCAGCATGGGATCCATGATATTTCTGGATAGGAAATCTATATTGCCTAAAAGGCAGGCATCCGGGCGGAATTCCTTTAATACTTGTTCGAGTACTGCAGTGTTCTTTCGCACGATTCGAATAATATCATCCTTGTTTTCCATGGTTTTGCATACGCAGCCCTCCCATCCGCCAAACAGCACAAGACTTCTGTGTACATCAGGCTTATCTCCGTCGGTGTTTCCCAGATAGGGTGAATAAGAGGTTAGAACATAAATAGAATGTCCCCGGTTTCTCAAAATATTTGTAAAATCAAAAAGTAAACATTCATATCCGTCCAGATACTGAGGTGGATATAAGTTATTGATGATAAGGATATTTTTAGAGGAAAATTTAGATAGAGGATTTATCTTTACAGATAAAGAATTGTCAAGTTTGGTATGTATCCCTTCAGGTGTGGGATATGCGTCTCCACCAAGCTTTTCAGCCTTTTTAAAGGCATCAAATGCTTCATCTAATTGACTCAACCTTTCCTGGCATAATCCAAGCAAATACCACGGTTCGGGCTGCTCTGGATTAATGCCTGTAATTTCCAACAGAAGCCCTGCAGCTTCTTCAAAACGATCCATGGCCATATAAAGCTGGACAAGGTTGTTCAGCGAATTGCTATCACATCGATTCAGACTGACAGCTTTTACCATAAATTTTTCGGCTGCTTCGTAACGGTTTAACTGATAAGATATGACTCCCAAATTGTTCAGAGCATTTTCATTAGCAGGATTATCAACCAATGCCCATTCAAAATTCTTGACTGCCTCTGCTGTCAGTCCCTTCGAAAAGAGATATTCACCCCAGAGACTTTTGTCCTTCCAAAAGAAAACATCCGGATTTTCATGAATTTTTTCTAAACCATTTGTCGAAAAATATTCCAGCAGTTTAATGCGACTATCTTCATTTATGGAAGAGAGACTATCGGAAACGACCAATAGCTTGAAATTCATTGAAAGCAGAAAATCTTCCAGGTTCTGATCGACAAGATCGGAGGCGGTTAGTACAATTATATCCCATGCACCCTGTATTTTCTTGAGGTCTTCCAATGATAGGGCATGAATCCGATCAGCAATATTCGTATCATTGAAAAGTTGAAGACTCTTATCGGGAATATCTGTCCCAATGTATAGTCGCAGCCGTGGCAGATCCGATACATCACAGAGAAGACGGGGGTCCACCGAAGGGAAAAAAAGCGCCGCTGGTTCATGGTTTTTCAGATGAACATCCTGAAAATATTCGTAGGCGGAAATTCTTTGAAAGAGTTCCTCCTTGGATTTGCTTCTTACATGTATGCTTCTGTTGTCTTTCTGAATTTCATAAAGAGGGTTTAATCGCCCTTTGAAAATAAAATTCATGAGTTCATTTGTCTTTGTTTCCGGGGTATGATGTCTCTTATATTCCTCATGGCCCTTCTTGGCGATGGCGTTGGCCTCTGAAGGATGTTTTAAGTAATAGCGAATTTTCTCAAGAAGATCCTGTAGACTGTCATAGCAAACCAGATGCTCCCCATCCTTGAAAATCATTTCAAGACCGGACTCCCTGCTCAGCCTGTCAGTCAATAGAAAGCCGCCACTAGAAAGAACTTCAAATACTCTCAGGTTGAGATCACCATTGAGGCTAATATTCAGATTTATCAGGGACTTTGCATAAATTTCGGCAGCCTTTTCATGCGGCATCTGCATGATTTGTATGGGAGTACTGTTTGCTTTGAGAAATTGTAAAATAGTTTTTCTAATTGGGTGCCATCGTCCAACCTGACCCACAAATGTTACTTCAAATTCCTTTTCTTCAATTACAGGCTGTTCGTGTGGATAAGCATTGATGCCGGGAAGCCAGAAAACCCTCTCTAAACCTGCTTCTTTGAAGAAATGGAGGTGGTGTCGTTTGTGGTCCGACAAGATGAAGTCGAATTGCTCCTGTAATGCGTACCGAAGTAGGGTTTGGACGGGGGTATTGAGGTGTTGAGTATCCCCAACGATGAGAATCTTTGGACAATTGAATTGCTTGAGGTTGATAGGAAAATTACGTCGTGTAGCGTCCGCTCTAACCACAATGAGTTCCGGCATCTGCGAGAGGGGCAGTTGATCTATGACGGAACTCACATCATATACACCTATAGGGGTTTTAATTGTCTTATATTTGCCGTCAAGTTTTATAGTTTCACAGTCTGGACCACAGAATACTTCATTAGTTGAAAACATAATGGGACGGTATCGTTCGCGGCTGTACATGAAAAAAGTTATAGTCTTTAAATCTGGATAGTTCGGCATGAATGAAGCGTTTCTGCATGATTCAAGTTTAACTGAAATCTGGTCATTGCCGTGATGTACGCCAAAAACGTTTTTAACCACATTCAGGACGCTATTCTGTGTATCGGTATCGACTTGTTTTAAAAATACTTCCCCCGGAGGTGATTGCTCTGAAACATCTTCTATGATTACAGGCGGCGCCGTGAGTTGGGCGCTCATTGAGTTTTCAGTCAAAACCGTTTCTTCCGAAGGTTTTGAAGTATTCAAGCTCATCCATTTTTCATCGAATAAAGTTTTGTCGCGTGACATCAATCTATTAATACCACCCGCGTTATGCACGAATACATTCCCAGCAATGACGTTATTATAACCTTTATGTACCGCCCTTACGCAAAAATCATCAAAAACATGCTTGTCCTTGCCAAAAATCACATCAAAAAGCCCAATTTGAATCAGCAGATTACGTCTGAAGAGCATACAAAAGCCATCGAGATTCCGCGTATGGACACTTCTGCGCCGGTTTTTTTCCCGGAAAGACAATCGGCTTTCCGGCAACTTGAAATCAATGCCATCAATTCTTTGCTGGCTTGAAGCGTCATCGGACATCGCACCTACAATACCGATCTCTTTACCGCTGTGCAGGCATTCAAGCATGTCTGAAAGCCAGCCTTCGTAAACAATGACATCATCGAACAAGAACACGATATATTCGCCTGTGGATTGATTGATGCCTTCGTTGAGTGATTGGGTAAAATTGGCTCTTTTGTCGATCTTGATAAACTTATAATTGTGATTCCATTTTGTGGCTTTGACGATCTGTTTTTTTAATTTTGGGGATGCGTCATGCTCAAGGAAAATGATTTCGTGCGGCTCATCTGTATATGTTTTTAAGGATAAGACGCATTCGTTCAGATGGACCGACTGCACCGGTATAATGATTGATGTCATTCCTTTTATGAATTCAGTATGTATCAGGGAAGGAATTTTCTTTACAGTATCTGCTCGAAATGAGTCTGCATGACTTTTCATTAGTAATTCACGCAATTGCTTTTCAGAAATACTGTTAATGATGTCCTTATATTTAGTAAAAATACTATTGACTAATTTTTCATGCTGATGCTCGATAGATGATTCAACAATTGACAGCGCTATGGCAAAGAAATTTATAGCCCTAACTTTAAAGTAATCTGCATGCTTATCCTGCCCGATCCTATTGTAATAACGATGCAGCCAAGCGGATGTTGCACCATTATGAAACATCTGATTCGTTTCATCCAGACTTGACCAAACTGATCCTGAATGTTTCCTATAAACTGCGGGGGAAATATCCGCCATGTATTTACCTTTACCGAAATGGCCCAAAAGCGATATAAGAAAAATATCACGGTTTAAAACTTGTGCCAATTCTTTAGGAAAATATTTCAACAAGTTTCTAAAACACATACTAAGCGTGAGAATCCAAGTACCCTTTATCAGCTCTTCACTGGAAAAATCTCTCTTTAATTGTTCAGGTAATTTGGAGGATTTGAAAATACAGCCATTCTCATTAACTATCATGGCATCATGGTAGCATATGACATAATCAGGGTTTGCTTCCAGAAAATCCACCTGTTTTTGCAGTTTATAGGGGTCTAACCAGTAGTCATCCCCCTCACACAGCGCAACATATTTGCCCTTTGCTCGAGGAAGAACAAAATTAAAGAGCGGCATTTTACCTATTGAATATTGGTTTTCAATCTGTAAAATTGAAATGATTAAATCTGGATATCTGTTTGTGTATCCTTGAACAATTTGACTTGTTTTATCCGTGGAGGCATCATCGTGAATTATGATTTCAAGGGGAAAATCGGTTTTTTGACTTAAAAAGGCTTCTATAGTTTGATCTATATACTTCCCATGATTATAGGCCATACATATAATACTAACTAATGGTTTTTCCATCTTAATTTCCTCACTCCTTCAAGTAAAGACATCCCGCATTTTCAAGACAAAAATTGGGTTTATTTTGTATACAATTAGGCTGACTGTTTTACTTGTTGGTATATTCAGTATAATCAGACAATTCATAAGATGCTAATGCGCTTCGAATCATATCCTGATTAGGAATATCTGCATTGCGGCTAAGTTTGAAACTATCCGGACCGTTATATCCCCAATCATTGAAACCGAGCTTCTCGGTTAGTTGCTCAAATACCAGACGAGGACATTTACAGAAGTTCTCATATTGTACTACCAACTTTCTGGATTCATCGACTTTTGATATACCCAGCGCTACCGCCTTGTTGATGAAGTATAATTGCCCAGCAGATTGAGTGATCGGATCGAGGTCCTTTAGCATCAGAAATTCAGGAATCTTAAAGGAATACCATTCGTTCTCACTCCCCAACTGACGCTTGCGAGCCTCAAGAATGGATGCTACATTGGTCACAGGATCACGCTTGATCTGAACGAATATCGCTTTTTCGAAGATCGCATTCAGAAAGGGAATGTTGTAGTTAAGAATCATGCTCTTCAGCGCGAAAGGCTTGCCGAATACACAAGTCAAAGTGGTGAGTTCTGTCACCAGCTTTTCCCTATCCACGACACGGAACAGTTCTTCATCGGACAGCCAGTCGAGTTCGCCAAACGGCAGGAATCGTCGCCAAAAGTACCAGAACTCGTTAGGCGCCAGCGCACCTTTGGTCTTGCCATTTTCCGATTCGAACGAAATAGAACTATTGAAGTCAAGTATCTCGTTACGAAAGTTGTAGCGCGGATCAGTCAACAGCAACTGAATCAGTGCGCCTATCACTGGTGCGCCATAAAAACGCGAAAGCAAATTAGTCGGGTAGGCCACTACACCTGTACTCGCCAGCCATTGGGTGAACAGTGTCGTGCCGCTCCTGAGAGCCCCCATCACGAATACGATGGGATAGTCACCGTGCTCGTTGGAATAACGCTCCAATGCAGATTGCTCAGAACAAATTAGCAGATCATTTAGGTTATGAATCAGGCACTCCAAGCTTGCATTTCGCTTAAACGCTTGAACTCGACTATTTTCCTCTTTTAAAAAAATCATAATCACTCACTTGTTATTGAGGCATAGAACAATCTCATAGGCAAGACAGGCCATTGAGCAAGCTAATACCGTTGATCACAGGGTACTGTCAAACAACATATGTATCCACAACCGCACCCGCATCAATGACCGCCAGGATCACTGAGTCACAAATATATGAGGGAACCATAACTCGCTTGATACCGGCATACTCAAGAGCAGCTCGCAAGGCGGCTCGCCCGGACTGAAACTTGATCGAAGTCGGAAATGCATCGCCTGACTTAGTCAAGTCCAAGCCAAAATATCCGCCTATTTCTTTGGTTTGTTTGATCATTTGCTTTTCAAGTTATGCCTATGCAATCAAGTCAAATGCATCTAAATGCGGTTTCATCCCACCTGGTCCGATCTCCATCAAGGCATCAATGATCGAGAGGCATGAAATGAATTCGCTGGCTTTCTGTTTGTAAGGCAATGGGCGCATCACAATGAAGCGAAGGTTTATCCCTGCCTTGCGGAAAACGTCACCGTCGTAAAGTGCCTGACCTCCTTGCGGGTTGATGTAGGTGGTTGCCATCTCTCGTTCACAGATGTCAAGTATGCGTTCCTGCCCAGCCAGTTCATTGTTTTTATAACAACGGCTGGTCAGCACGAATTCCGTATCAATGTTCATGAAAGCGGACAGCATCTGCAGTTGGTTTGCCAGATAGTCCGCGAGGTTATCAGTCTTTGTGCGGATTATTTTTTCAATAGTTGGAAACACTTCTGCGAAGTAAGTAGCCTTGCGGTATGTTATTTCGACCATTTTGACCAGTTTGTCGCGCCATGCCAATGAAGGCTGCAATGCAGTTTCAAAGATGCGTTTGAATGGTGACTGCTGATGCAGTGGAACGCTCAGGTAGGCCTTCGCGCCATTGATCAGGATGCGGTTGCGGTTGATCCAGCCGCCCTTAATGAAGTTCACGTCGTCGTAGATGACGAAACGGTCCACGACATGAATCAGTTGCCAGTAGCCAATGTAGGGAAAGAAATAAGGTTGCATGATGCCGAGCTTCATCTGGTTTCTCCCTGTACCCTGTTCGGTTGTTTTGCATCCAGTGTTATTTTGTTGCAATTAAACGGGATATATGGTTGCACAACGACATATCCAGATCAGGATAGATCGGCAGGCAGAGTACTTTTGAGGCATTCTCCGTTGCAACAGACAAATTGTCTCGTTGAGCAGATGCCAAACCCCGGTACATCGGAAAATCCGATATCAACGGGTAAAAATACCGTCGAGCGTAGATATTATTTTCACGCAGATGCTGATACAGAGTATCGCGCGAGAGCAAATATTCCGGGCCAATAAAAATCGGGAAATAAGAGGCGTTGCCCTGCGTTTCAGCCGGTTTCACCAACATGTGAATTCCACGAACTCCTGCAAGTGCTTGCCTGTAATTTGCTTCGATCTCCTTGCGTTGCGATAGAGCGCTATTGATGTGCTTCAGTTGTAGCAGCCCAAACGCAGCATTGATTTCGCTCATCTTGCCGTTGATGCCAGGTGCAACGACAGTGACCTCATCGGCAAAGCCGAAGTTTTTCAAGAAGTCGATGCGCTGCTTGGTTTTTGCGTCTGGGCAGACAATGGCACCGCCTTCGAAGGTGTTGAACACTTTGGTAGCGTGGAAACTCAGCACCGAGAGGTCGCCATGCCTGATCAGGCTTTCTTCCTTGTATCTGACACCAAAGGCATGGGCTGCATCGTAGATAACCTTGAGGCCGTAAATATCGGCAATTTGCTGGATGCGCTCCACAGCGCAGGGGTTGCCGTAGCAGTGAACCGGCATAATAGCAGTAGTTTGTGGCGTAATGGCTTGTTCGATTTTGTCCGGATCAATATTGCAGGTGTTGGGATCGATGTCGACGAAGACGGGCTTGATATTGTTCCAGACTAGCGAATGCGCGGTAGCGACGAAGGAATACGGGGTGGTAATAACTTCCCCAGTAATACGGAGAGTTTGCAGGGCTGTGACCAAGGCGATGGTGCCATTGGCGAAGAGGGAAAGATGTTCGACCCCCAGGTATTCGCATAGCGCGGCTTCCAACTGCCGGTGAAACGGACCATTGTTGGTGAGCAATTTGTTTTCCCATATCTGTTCGAGATAGGGAATGAACTCCTCAAGCGGGGGCAGATAGGGTCGGGTGACATAGATGGGTTTATGGCTCATGGGCTTTCCTGAAGCACAATCATAGGTTATGTTGACAGTTTGATTGGAACGAGTCACAGCGATTCGCTACCATTGATTCTGGTTTTAACACATATTTACAAGCGGCTTCACTTCTTTAATGCTATTAAATGTTAATACCTTTAATGATTTGTTTATTGATCGCTTCAAGCTTCCCAAAGCAGATTTTGCTTCAATTTCATTGAACATTCGCCAGTATTTATTTTGCGCCGGGTCATATACCACATCCATTGCGTTTTCTTCAATGGCGGTTAATAGATACTCTTTGATTGCTTCGCCAAGAGACTGGATTGCTTCTTTTTCATTCTCTCCATGAGATGAAACTGTAAAATCCAGGCACCTGGCAACAACCATTTCTTCCTCCTGAGTTAACAAGTCGTGAAGATTGGGAGATTTCCAAATATCGCCTAAACTAACCTGAATTCTCTTTGCACTTAAACCTTTCATAGCCCCCCCGTTATGGATTGAAGATAGTCCATTTTATCAAATTTATTTTAAATTATTCGAAGTAGTTAGCCTGCATCATGGTTCTGATGTTGTTTATGTTGTGGTCGGGCCGCGCTAACCAATTTAATTTACGAGATTAATACCCCAATAATAGGCGTTTTGATCCCCAATATCGTCATTTTTTATATCAGAATTGGCAATATAGGTTCCATCTCTTCCCGAAGCTGAAAGTCTCTTTCGTTTTCAAGAATTTCCCGTTCTTTGGCAAGTATGTCCAATTTCTCTTTGATTGTTTCGATAAAACTTTTACTTCCCACTGCTATACTTGCTCTTTGTGGGTTTTTCGGAAAGTATCGTAGGTTTCAAACCCTGTTAATTCCGCAAGTTTTTATAAGCGATAAGCACACACTTTCTGCGAGGTTCCTGAAATTCTCATTAGGTGATTGCCAACAAAGAATACCCTGAAATACATCGTTGACAGTGAATGTTTGGTTGCTTCATGATGAACGCCACCGCATTTCAACAGGCTATTTTCATCAGAATAGCATCATATCCGTGATTTTATTGGGCGTTATAAGTCATCTAAGTTGTTAAGTTGTCAAAAACCTGACAGGCGAAATCGCGTAGTTGCATACGACAATGAGTTAATGATCGGATTTTATCGACAGGCAAGCCGGTGGCTTGGGATACCTGCTCTGCCGACATGCCATTTATTAGCATATTGCGGTTTAGTTACGCCTGCCCCTGTTTACCCAATACCAGTTGCCGGATTTCCTTGATACTGCCGACCGCCCGGATAGCGTCCTTGATCATGAGCAGTCGATCCGGATCATGAAGGCTGCGGATTAAAGGCATCAGCAATAATGCAGCATCTTCACCG
>CAIMCT010000571.1 GCA_903839535.1 uncultured Desulfobacteraceae bacterium | reverse complement strand
GCCACTACTTAAATGATGATCAAAGCCATTTGGGCTCATCAAAAAAAGTGTCAACTACTTTTGAGGTAATATGAAGAACGCCCGATTATTCATATCCTTCGCCGTAAATGATTTTGCCCTGAAATACCCGGTAGCTGTAAAAGATATACACTAAAACTACCGGCAGAATCAACGCCACCCCCCAGAGAGTAAAGGAAAGGGTTTCGCTCTGAGAAGCAGCCTCGTAAACCGATACGCCGGGAAGGATGGCGAAAGGAAAAATGGCGGCCTGAAGGGATATGTAAGCGGATAAAAACACCATCAGACTCCATATAAACGGCTGGATTTCACTACGTTTTTTCAGATGTACAAACAAAAAGACAAACGATATCAAACCAAGGACCGAAAGAATCCAAACAATATACACCCGTGGCTTGCTCAGCCAGGCATCAATAATTCCCGAATTATGAAAAGGTGTCCAGATAAGTACTGCTACGATAAAAATCGCAACACCGCAAGCAGCCAAAAACGCCTGGCGATACGCTCGTGCCTGAACCGGACCCGTGGTTTTGATAATGATGTATGTTGAACCCAGAAGAACATATCCGGTAACCAGGGCGATTCCGGTCATGATCGAAAAAGGTGTCAGCCAGTCAAAGGGACCGCCGGCGAACAAATTGTCCTGAACCTGAATACCTGAAATATATCCTCCCAGAGTAACTCCCTGGGCAAAGGCAGCCACAAAACTTCCCCAGAAAAAGGCATGATTCCATATCTGTTTCTTACGGGAATGGGACCTGAATTCAAAGGCGACTCCCCGGAAAATCAGTCCGAACAAGAACGTGAACAGAGGGATATATAGGGCGCTGAACAGCACCGTGTAAATCATCGGAAACGAAGCAAACAGCGCACCGCCCCCAAAAACAATCCAGGTCTGATTGGCATCCCAGACCGGAGCGATGGTCCCTATCAACACGTCCTGTTCTGTTTCATTCTCAGCGCTAAAAAAAAGCAGGCCAACGCCCAGACTGAATCCATCCAGCAGCACATAAAGAATCACCACCAGTCCAACCAGAAATACCCATATATGAATCAGATTCATGCGTCGCCCTCCCTGTCTTCGTCAAACGTTCCTGCATCTGTTGCCGACAGGAGACCGGAGCTGAACTGCAGATGCGGTATCGGGCTGGTAAGGTCCGGTCCGCTGTGAAGGGTTTTCAGGGTAAAATAAAAATAGCTTCCGCCCAGGACGGCAAAGAAAATCAAGAACATCCCCAGTGACCAAACCACATTTCCGGCGGCAATAGGCGACACGCTGTCTTTTGTTCGCATCAGACCATAGACTGTCCAGGGCTGACGTCCGAGTTCAGCCGTGATCCACCCGATAATGGTAGCGACAAAACCAAGGGGTTGAACGGCAACCAAAGTTTTATAAAATATCGGCGTGTCAAACAGGCGTTTTCGTAAAGACAGAAAGCCAGCCCAGATCATAACCGCAACAAACAAGAATCCGATGCCAACCATGATCCTAAAACTCCAGAAGGTGATGGCGGCATTGGGACGGTCTGATTTTGGAAAGTCCTTCAGCCCGGAAACCCTTCCATTCAGGGAGTGAGTGGTCAGCAAGCTCAACATGCCGGGGATGGTGACTTCAAATAGGTTTTTTTCGGCAGCCATATCAGGAAAGGCGAACGCTACAAACGCAGCTCCGCCCTCGTTATTGGTATTCCAATGGGCTTCCATCGCCGCCAGCTTGGCTGGTTGATATTGGGCGACATTTTGACCTTTGAAATCCCCGACAACCGCCTGTAGGGGAGCAATCACGGCGGCCATCAGCAGTGCAAGGGACAGGGAACGCCTGTAAAATATATCATTTTGTTTTTTCAGCAGAAACCATGCACATATTCCGGCCACGGCAAAGGCTGCTGTTTCATAGGATGCCAGAAGCATGTGAGCCAAGTGCGTGGGAAATGATGGATTGAATATGGCATCCACAAAACTTGTTACCATGAATCGTCCGTTAATCAGTTCATAGCCGGCCGGAGTCTGCATCCAGGCATTGGCGGCCACGATCCAGAATGCGGAAAGCGATGCACCTACAGCTACCAGGCAGGTGGACATGAAATGAACTGCCGGAGACACCTTTTTCCAGCCAAAGAGCATGATACCCAGAAAACCGGCTTCCAGAAAAAAAGCGGTCATGCCTTCATAAGCCATGAGCGGCGCAAAAACATTGGACACTGCCTGCGAAAACCGGGCGAAGTTGGTCCCGAATTCAAACTCCAGGGTAATGCCGCTGACGACTCCGACAGCAAAATGAATGGCGAAGATTCGGACCCAAAAACGGTACATGCGGTAGTAAAGCGCATTTTGACTGCGGAGCCAAAGCCATTCCACAACGACAAGATAAAGCGCAAGGCCGATGGTCAGGGTGGGAAAAATGATATGAAATGCAGTGGTCAGACCAAACTGGATTCGGGAAAGCAAAACGACATCCATGGGCGCCTCTCGAAAAGCATGGTTATGGTGCAAGGACATCTTTTTTCCATCGCACAAGCGGGAAGATGTCTCTCGATTCGCCTTGATTATATACTGCGAACGGGTATAATCTTTCGTCGTGAAGCCGGCATCCTGCCGGCTGCTGCGGCCAGCAGGATGCCGCCCCCACCTACTTTGCCACAATTATCGACTTTCATGGTTTATTTCAAGTGAAATCATAAAAGCCGGCATCAATAAATGAAATCAATGGTGTACCAGTCGGTTTCAAAATCCCACAGGGAAACGAAGAACAGCACATAATGCAGGTAAAACGGAAGGGTGAGCTTGCTGAGTTGCGCCTTGGCCTTAACCTGATATTGCTTGCCCTTTTCCAGTTTATTCAGAAGGATTATCTTCAACCCATCAACATCAGACATCAGTTTCTGTGCTTCCTGCAGAGACTGGGCTGTCCGGATTTTACCATTTTCCCATGAGCGTTCAACAATAAATACTTTTTTCAGGTTGTTATATTTAATGGAGTTGACGATTTCAATATTGGCGATGGCCTTGTCAAACCACATCGAACGTTTTTGATAGAGAATAACAAAAAACGAAAACGAGGCAGGCACACCGCTCATGATGGCATTGACTGTTTGTTCGCGAAAGGCACCCTCAACGTTTAAATAAACCAGAAGGTCTTTGCTGGTGTTTGTGACAATAATGTTTGAAAGGGTTGCATCCTGTGCTGCGCATGGGATTTGAAGCAGAAAAATCAAACTCATGATAACGGCGGCAGCCAATGTCGTCAGACTGTTTCGTCGTGTATGCTTTTTCTTAGCAGCAGTCGCCATTGAACCCATTCTTATCGCAGTTGTTCGGAATGACGTAAGTTTCCCAGGATGATTTTTCTGAAAAGAATTTTTCTATAAAATCACGATGAAAAGCATGACCAGACTTATGGGTGACAATATGGCCAACGATGGAAAGCCCCAATAGCGAGAAATCGCCAATACAGTCCAGGAGTTTGTGCCGGACAAATTCATCCTGAAACCTCAAGCCACCCTTATTTAGTACGCAGTCTTTGTCCACCACAACAGCGTTATCCAGGGATCCGCCCTTCGCCAGTCCAAATCTCTTTAGGTATTCAATTTCATGAAGAAAACCAAATGTTCGCGCACTGCATATCTCTTGTTCAAAAAGATGATCTGTTACCTCCATCGAAAATGTCTGGCTTTGAATCAACGGATGGTCATATTCGATGGAACAGGTAATTTTATACGAAGGGTGGGGGAAAATGGAAACGGATTTGCCGTCTCTTTCAAGGGTAATGGGCTTTCTGATTACAAAAACGCATTTGGGACCATCCTGCTCGACGATGCCTGCGGCCTGAATCAATCGGGTAAAGGGTGCCGCGCTGCCGTCCATGATGGGCATTTCATGAGCATCAATTTCAACCAGGGCGTTATCTACGGAGAGTCCTGCAAAGCTGGCCATAAGGTGTTCAATGGTAGACACAATGAAACCCTCGACACCGATAACGGTTGCAAGACTGGTATCTACAACCATGTTGAACCGTGCGGATATGCAGGGGGAGTCTTGCAGATCTGTTCGAACAAATTTAATGCCATGATTGATCGGCGCAGGCTTTATCTTCAGGTTGACTTCTCTGCCCGAATGGACACCCACGCCGGAACAACTTATGGTTCTGATCAAGGTTCTTTGGCGGCAATACATGCCATTCCTTTCTTCTGTTGAGGCTGAGTCAGGCTTGAGTTTACATCTAATTACCAGTTTCATTATAAATTGTTTTTGCAAGAAAAACCACCACTTTTATCCGAAAGAAAACCTTTTTCCGTCATAAATCCAGCCTCTGTATCTTCGTCTTTAAAAAATGACAGAGACACAGGGGAATTTCAAGACGATGATTGAAATAGAATCTTATTGCTCTTGTTGACATTACTCCCTGTTTTGGATTACATGACATAGCATTCAGATGCAAAAAAATGATGGTTTTCAGGCATTTTTCTTTTCGCAATAAGGCTGATGAACCCTATCAGGAAGATACAATGATAATCGGACTGGATGTAGGCGGTACATATACGGATGTAGTTCTTCTCGGCGATGAGGGAATTGTCAGGGCAATCAAGGTTCTTACCGACACAAGAGCACTGTTCAAAACCGTTTTGTCAGGACTAGACAGCATTACCGAAGGCATTCCTCCCGGGAAGATCCGCAGGATTGTATTAAGCACAACTCTTACCACCAATGCCATTGCCCAGGCCAAAATATCCAATGTAGGCATGATTGTCTCCAGCGGTCCGGGTATTGATCCGGAGTTTTACCGAACCCACGCGCACTATGTGGCGGTTTGTGGTTCCATTGATCACAGGGGCCGGGAAATCGAGCCCGTCAATACCTGCGAAATTGAGGAATTTGCCCGCAATTTTGCAGCAGAAGGTATCCGGTATATGGGCGTAGTGGGTAAATTCTCAACACGAAATCCCCGGCATGAGATGCTCATTCACGAACGGATTCAACCTTATTTTGAAAAAGTGTTCATGGGCCATCAGATTTCAGGCAATCTCAACTTTCCCAGACGGATCGCCACAACCTACCTCAATGCAGCGGTATATCCCATTCACAAACAGTTTTTCGAAGCGGTCCACCAGTCTCTTGAGAAAAAAGGGCTGACAATTCCCATTCATATCATGAAGGCGGACGGTGGCACCATGAATTTTGCAGCATCCATGGATTTTCCGGCTCAGACCATCCTCTCCGGACCGGCTGCCAGCGTCATGGGCTCTCTGGCATTTGCATTTGATGATGAAGAAAGTTTGGTCATGGATATCGGGGGAACCACCACAGACATGGCCATTTTAGTCAAACATGTCCCGGTTTTAAATCCTCTGGGAATATGCCTTGGCCCTTACAAGACACTGATCCGCTCCCTGGAAAGCCATTCCATACCAGTTGGAGGAGACAGTAACGTATCCGTTCAGGAAGGCCGGATTCAGATTGGCCCGGAGCGCATCGGCCCTGCCATGGCTTATGGCGGTTCTGTACCCACACCCACAGATGCCCTGTGCGTTATGGGAAAGCTCAAAAGCGGAGACAGGGAGAAGTCGGTTCAGGGATTTCAGTCAATCGCCCATGATCTTGACTGCTCCATAGAAAAGGCCGCTGACCAGGTATTTGATCACACCTGCCGAACCATCCTGAAGGAGGCTCGTATACTGATTGATCGCATCAACCAGAAACCGGTTTACACCATCCATGAACTCCAGGAAGGATATCAGGTCAACCCTCAAAAAATTCTGATCCTTGGAGGTCCGGCCCCGTATTTTGCTCAACGTTTTGAGGAAATTTCCAGTTTCAGGGTTGGCGTTGTCCCCAGATGGGATGTTGCCAACGCCATTGGCGCCGCCCTTGCGCGAACCACCTGCGAGGTCAGTCTGTTTGCCGATACTCAGCAGGGAATCGCCATGTCGCCCGAAGAGGGGTTCACTACTGCGGTAACCCAGGATTTTTCAAATGCCGATGCGGTGCTGACTGCAGGAGAACTTCTTAAGCAAAAAGCCGCCAGACAGGGCGCAAGTCCTGAAGAGATGGAAATGGAAGTTGTTGAAAATCAGCAATTCAATATGGTCAAGGGCTTCTATACCGTTGGAAAAAATATTCGGGTCAAGATGCAGATCAAACCCGGGCTGATTGACGAGTACGACACCATTGCCGGAATCCTCTCAATGGAGTAAGTTATGCTGAAAGCCAGATACAAAACAGGTCTTGTTTTTTTTCCAGCCTTTGACTGGGCCATAAGCCCGACGCATCCAGAACGGGAGGAACGTCTGCTTTATACCCAGGACCAGGTTTTTGAGGAGGGGGTTCTGGATATCGACGGCATACGGGAATTTAAACCGGAACTGGTCACGGTCCAGGATGTCCAGCGTGTACATTTCTGCGTTCCGGATGTAGCGAACATCATGACAGAATCTCATTTTATCAGCGCCGGTGGTGCCAAAACCATTGGCAGGGCTGTAATGGACAAACAGGTGGATCGGGGTTTTGCGCTGGTCAGACCGCCTGGCCACCATGCCATGCGGGTCGTTCACGGAGCCAGGGGGTTTTGCAATGTGAACATCGAAGCCATCATGATCGAGTACCTTCGAAAAGCTTACCCGATTCAGCGAGTGGCCATTGTCGATACCGACTGTCATCATGGGGACGGCACCCAAGACATTTACTGGCATGATCCGGATACGCTCTTTATTTCACTCCATCAGGACGGCAGAACCCTTTATCCCGGAACCGGCTTCCCCAACGAAATGGGTGGGCCAACAGCCATTGGAACCACAATCAATTATCCACTGCCTCCCGAAACCTCTGAAGAAGGGTTTTTATATGCAATTCGAAATGTGGTGCTTCCCATACTCGAAGACTTCAAGCCGGACATCATCATTAATTCCGCAGGGCAAGACAACCATTTTTCAGATCCCATCACCAACATGAATTTTTCCGCGCAAGGGTATGCCGCTCTGACCGAGCTGCTATCGCCGAACATTGCAGTGCTGGAGGGCGGGTATTCCATCGAAGGCGCCCTGCCCTATATCAACCTGGGGATTATTCTGGCAATGGCCGGGATTGATTACAGCAAAATCAAGGAGCCCAATTATGATCCGGAGCGCCTAAGGCAAAAACCGGAAATCAGCAGATGGATTCAAAGAACCGGCGACCAGATTCTTTCGAACTGGCATCAACGGGATAAAATAAAATCGTTCGTTCAGGACACCCAACGATTTGCGGAACGCACCCGGAGTATTTACTACGATACAGACAATATCACTGAAAAACAGACTGAAACTTTAAGAATATGTTCCGATTGCAGCGGTGTTTTACAGATTGATTCTTCAACAGACGGAGGAAGGCGGATTCTGGCGGTTCATATTCCCACCCGGGCCTGCAATAATTGCAGGGAATTGGGATACGAATGGTTTGACGCAGCAGACAAAAAGAAGACCGCCGCTTATCTTCAGGATCGGCCTGAAGACCACTACGAACAACGAAACCGGGATTTCTGACCCATTTGGGCCGGGCTGCCACAAACCATGATACGAAACCTTCATGATATCATACCGCCGGTCGTCATAGGACACCGGGGCTACCGGACAAAATATCCGGAAAACACGCTATCTTCTTTTGCCGCAGCCATTGCCGCCGGCACCGACATGATTGAGCTGGATGTCACCCTCAGCAGAGATCGCAAATTGGTGGTTATTCATGATGACACCCTGAATCGAACCACAAGCGGCTTCGGACCCATTCATGATATGAATCTTCGGGAGCTTAAACGGCTTGATGCCGGCAGTTGGTTTGATTCCCGCTTCGCAGGAGAATCCTTGCCTACACTAAAAGAAGTGCTGATTCTGGCAGGGGGAAAAATCCTGATAAATATTGAGATCAAGTCCAGCGCATGGGAATCCGGCTTTCCCGAAGATGCCATTGAACGGCAAGTGGTTAACCTGATCATTCAGCACGATTTGCTGAATAGCACGCTGATATCGAGTTTTCACGCAGGATTTCTGGAAAATATCGTTGGGCTACCAGTTCATCCCGAAATCTCCTTTATCACAGATCGTAAAGTCCTTCAAAATACATTGGATATTTGTAAACAGTTGAGCGTTTTTTCCTGGCACCCCCATTACAAATCCCTGGAACAACGACATATAGAAGAGGCGCATGCCCAGGGCATCTTTGTCTTTCCCTATACCGTCAATCTGGTTGAAGACATGCGCAAGCTGGTGAGTATGGGTGTTGACGGTATCATCACTGATGACCCCGTATGGGCGGGTTCCAAACCCGCCCTTTTGGCCGCACATGCAGAAACAGGGCGGGTTTGCCAGAATATATTTTAGCCGCACCTACCCTGATCTTCTTCTCACAAATCACAGGAACTCGAAATGACCATGTTTGTACCTTCAGGCTCAACCAACCGCCAAACCCTTATCCACAAAGGCAGAGTTTTTAATGTTTTTCAGGAGAACGTCAGACTTCCCAATGATGTCCTGATGAATATTGATGTAATCCGTCACCCAGGGGCAGCCGCCATTGTTCCATTGACCCAGAACCGTACCGTGATTATGCTTCAGCAATACCGCCATGCTGTTGGGGGAACCATCTGGGAGATTCCGGCAGGAACCCTGGACAGTGGTGAGTTGCCTCTGGCTTGCGCTCAAAGAGAATTGACCGAAGAAACCGGTTACCAGGCAGCCGACTGGCGAATGCTCGGAGAAATCACACCGGTTCCGGGGTATTCAGATGAGCGGATTCAGATTTTTCTGGCCACGGAATTAACGATTTCGGTTCAGAACCTGGATTCGGATGAAGTGCTGGATGTTCGGGAAGTTGCATTTACAGAAGCCCTCAAGATGATTTCAAGGGGCGACATTCAGGATGCCAAAACCATCTGCGGGCTGTTCATGGCTGACGCATGGTTGAAAAAAGTATGAAGTAAGAAGTATGAATTATGTTTCAACCATCGAACTTCATACTTCTTTTTCATAATTCAACCTTCATACTTCATACTTCTTTAAATTGTAGGATGACATGATGACAAAGACCAAGAAGCGGGACCACCTGAATTTGCTCTGTGATATTGGGGATCTGGCAACCCTTTTGACTGCCAGCAGCAACATTGAAAATTTTCTGCAGCGGACGACTGTCATGGTTTCCCTGCATCTTGAGGCTGATGTCTGTTCCATATATCTTTTTGACGATCAAACGCGGGAGCTTGTTTTGAAGGCCACGATCGGCCTCAATCCTGAAGCCGTCAATAGCGTGAGAATGAAACTCGGCGAAGGACTGGTCGGGTGTACCCTGATCAAACAGCAGCCCATACGGGAAGGCTCCGCCAGCCGAAATCCCCAGTTCAAGTATTTTGAAGAAACCGGAGAAGACCGTTTTGAAAGTTTTCTCTCCGTTCCGATTTCAAGGGGGATTGAAAATATTGGAGTTCTGGTGGTTCAGCACGAGAAACGCGATTATTTTGATGAAATGGATGTGATGGCATTAAGGGCTGCAGCATCGCAATTGGCCAGCGCCATTGAAAATGCCAGGCTGCTGATGAGCATGAATAATCCCCATAATCCAGTACTGAATACGACCGCCCTTGAACAATTAAAATTCATTCGCGGCGAAAGCGCAGGCAGCGGCTACGCCAGTGCGCCTTCCACAATTTTCGGGAAAAGTCATGGCTGGCTTCTTTCTGAAGACTCTGATTGCGATGCCGGTTACACGCTGAAGCATTTTTACCGGGCCATCCAACTGACCACGGACCAGCTCCAGGAGCTTCAATCCCGCGTTGCCGAACGCCTGCCTGAAAGCGCCGCCCTGATATTCACAGCGCATTTCATGATCCTGAAAGATGAGCGGTTCATTCAGGAGATTCTCCGGCATATCGAAAAAGGGGCACCTCCACCCGAGGCTGTCCGCATGGTCGCCAGGCACTACATTACACTTTTCTCATCCAGTCCTTACATGTATCTGCGTGAAAAAGTCAACGACATGGAAGACCTGGCCGGACGCATTCTGGCCAATTTTCAGCTTCGGGACGTGGATGCTCCGCTGCAGTGCAAAGGACGTATTGTCATTGCAAGGGAGCTATATCCATCCGATATTCTTAAACTGGCTTCCGAGGAGGTTGCCGGAATTATTCTGGTCAGCGGAGGAGTGACATCACATGTTGCTATCCTTGCCAGATCCATGCATATCCCCATGATCATTGCCGATCGGCCGGAGCTACTTGCGATTCCGGAGGGAACTGCTGTGCTTATGGACGCGGCCAGTTTATCTTTGGGCGGCAATATTTATGTGAATCCTTCCGAGAAAGTGATTCACCAATTTGAAAGCCGGAATCAGGTAAAAGCAGCAACATCTTTGCTGGCGGATGCCATGACACCCACAACCGAAACACGGGACGGTCAGCGCATTCATCTGCTGGCCAATATCAATCTGCTGAGTGAGTTGGCCCTTGCCAGGGACCTCAAGGCTGAAGGCATCGGGCTATATCGGTCTGAATTTCCGTTTCTGATCCGCAACAATTTTCCTTCGGAACAGGAACAATACCCGATTTATAAACGCCTCTTTGAAGAGATGCCAGATAAAATCATTACCATCCGAACCCTGGATGTTGGTGGGGACAAGATACTGGCGTACTCAGATGCGGCCGGCGAATCCAATCCGGAGCTGGGACTGCGATCCATCCGGTTTTCCCTGAGAAATCCGGACATTTTTGAGCAACAGATCAAAGCTATATTGCGAGCCGGCGCAGGGGTTAAAAACATTCGCATCATGTTTCCGATGATATCCTCTGTGGATGAATTTCAGACGGCCCGCGGTCTGGTGAAGGAGTGCGGAGATGATTTACAACGGCAGGGTCTCTCTCACCATCGAGCGCCTGAGGTTGGCATAATGATCGAGCTGCCGTCGGTGATGGAAATAATGGACGAGCTGGCCGTCGAGGCCGATTTTTTTTCCATCGGCACTAACGATTTTGTCCAGTATATGCTGGCTGTTGACCGCACCAACGAAAAAGTTGCTGAATACTACCAGCCCTGGCATCCGTCTGTGCTTAGGAGCCTTGCCAAGATCGTCGGTGCCGTGGTTCAGCAAAACAAGGAGATTTCAATCTGTGGTGAAATGGCACATGAGCCTGAATATATCCCATTTTTTTTGGGAATCGGGATTCGAAACCTCAGCGCCGATCCGCAGTTCCTGCCCCTGGTTCAACAGACGATTCAACGGCTGAACCTTACAGATGCTACGGAATATACGCGAATGCTTTTGTCGGAATCAACCCTGAAAGGGACACGCAAGATCATGGACAGGTATTTGGCAACTGCGTAAAACGTTATACTGTCAACGGTCATAGTCTTAACTTTTGAACTCCCACCCCAATCCTCTCCCGCTGGGGGATGAAAGCGCTGGGCTGATGAAAATTGCCATATATTTTAGTGAAAAACTGATCCTATTTTTATTCCGCTTATATAATTATGTCAAATTTCATGTAGTTAAAAGATGAGGAATAAAAATTGGATCAATTTAAAACCAGTT
>CAIMCT010000570.1 GCA_903839535.1 uncultured Desulfobacteraceae bacterium | reverse complement strand
CGAATCTTGTATTCGCCCTATCGAAAGGGCGAATACAAGATTCGCCCCTACTATTGCCTGGTGGCGGCGATACACGGATAAATGCCTGGCCGAAACGATGATCAATGCATAGAAAAATCTGATTCAGACAATGGGGTATTATTTGTTGGAAATCACCTAAGTCCTTGCCGATTCGTTCTTCTGCCTATTTTTCAATTACCTGCTGCAAACCTTCATTAAGCAATGCTTCGTCCTGTCTATAGACGGTTTCAATCAGTTGACTGATATCGTAAGGCAGATTTGCAGTAAACGGCCTGTTTGTATCATGTTCGATAAACAGAATTGCAGTTTTTGCCGGAATGTCCGGAAAATAAACGAAACCGCTTCCTCCGAAGCTGAGTGAGCTGCCAGGAACTTTCGGCAACAGAACATGAAGCATCCGTTCTTTTAAGATACAGCATTGTCCGATCAGGTTTTTGTATGCGGATCCTCACATGTTTTCCCATGAACATTGGTTGGTTCAGGAACCATAAATCCTGTGTCTGGAAGTACAATCATTTTTATCACCGGAATGCGATCATTCAGCATTTATTTAACATTTTCCAGGCGGATATGCCAATTGTATTGTCCACCGGGGAACATGATGATCTGTCAGCGGATTATTTATTGCCAATTCCCACGAATTGAATTAAACTGTCCAAAATATCGAAACCTGCAAGACGGATATAAGGCCCTCCCCCCGTATTCCAGAAAAAAATTCATATTTGGGCAAGTCATTTATCAAGCCCGATATCATCACTTATTTTTCAACATGATAGACACATACAGAGGAATTGCATTTGAATTTTAAAGAATTAGGACTGACCGACAACATCATAAAAGCCATTGGCGAGTTGGGTTTTGACACACCGACGCCGATTCAGGAAAAAGTTATTCCGCAAATTCTCAACAACCCAAGAGATATTGTGGGACTCGCACAGACAGGCACCGGAAAAACAGCGGCCTACGGACTGCCGATTCTGGAACGAACGGATATTTCATCAAAGAAGGTTCAGACGCTCATTCTTTGCCCAACCCGGGAGCTATGCCTTCAAATCGCCCACGACATGGAGAGCTTCTCGCAGTTTCTTCCGAAGCTTTCAGTCACCGCGGTTTATGGCGGAGCGGGAATCATCGAGCAGATGCGCTCTGTTCGAAAGGGAACGCAGATCATTGTCGCCACACCCGGTCGTCTTCTGGATTTAATCAACCGGAAGGCTGCCGATATCAGCTCTATCCGGCACCTGGTGCTTGATGAAGCTGATATCATGTTGAACATGGGCTTTAAGGAAGAGCTGGACGCTATTCTGGCTGCAGCCCCAACCGAGCGGCAGACCCTGCTGTTCTCAGCGACAATGCCATCCGAGGTTGCTAAAATCGCCTCAAAGTACATGAAAAACCCGATTGAGATTTCCGTAGGCCAGAAGAATTCGGGAACCGCCAGCGTTGAACACCAATACTTCATGGTGCACGCAAAGGACAAGTACGAAACGTTAAAACGGGCGGTTGATTATTATCCTGAAATATACGGCATCATTTTCTGCAGAACCCGCATCAGCACGCAGGAAATCGCCGACAAGATGATCCGGGACGGGTATAATGCCGAAGCGCTTCACGGGGATATGTCTCAGCAGCAACGGGAATTTGTCATGCGCAAATTCCGGGAAGGCAATGTTCAGCTCCTGATTGCCACTGACATTGCCGCACGAGGTCTGGATGTGAACAATCTGACCCACGTCATTCACTACGACCTGCCGGATGATCTTGAAATCTACACCCACAGAAGCGGCAGGACCGGCAGAGCGGGAAAGACCGGAATCTCTCTTGCCATCATCCACATGAAAGAAAAATATAAAATCGGAAGCCTTGAAAAAACCGTCAAACGGAAAATAACCGCCACAAAAGTGCCGCTGGGTAAAGATATCTGCGAACAACAACTGATACACCTGATTGATCGGGTTAAGGCTGTTAAAGTCGATAGCGATCAGATATCGCCATACCTGGCGGTTATCGAAGAAAAACTGGCTGATCTGGACAGGGAAGCGCTTTTGAAGCATTTCGTATCTATGGAATTCAACCGTTTTCTGGATTACTACAAAAACGCCCCGGATCTGACAGCAGTCGCCAGGGAAGTGCAAAAAAAGAAGCCGGATCACCAGGCGTTTGTGAAATCCGGCGGCAAGGAAATCAGCAAAAGCGGTTTTACTTATCTAATTGTGAATATCGGCAAGAATGATCACATATTGCCACCCCAGATCATCGGTCTGATCAATCAAAGTACGCGAAACCGATTTATCAAGCTGGGAAATATCGATATCAGTCCCGACAGCTCAAGGTTTCAGATTGAAAATCATTATGTGGACGAAGTACACAGAGCCATCAGCGGATATAAATTCTGCGGAAAAAAACTAAGCGTGGAAAAAGAAGAATCCAGCGGTGAAAACCGAAAGAAACGGTGGAAAAAGAGTACAAGAAGCTGCGAAAATTTTGTATAGCGCCTCAGAGATTGAAACCGGTTGGGGTTGCACTTTTGCCTCGTTTTCCGGTTTCGTTCCTATTGTCACGAGCTATGGAGCCGTTTAATGAAGGACTGCGGATTGATATCGATCTTGAAAACAGGGGTTCTGCTCTTTTGCATCCTGCCCTTCTCCGCCTTTTGCCAAGATCTGCAGCGCGTGACATTTCTGCCTCAGTGGACTCCCCAAGCCCAGTTTGCCGGATATTATGTGGCCGTCCAAAAGGGATTTTATCAGAAACGGGGAATTGATCTTCGCCTGCTCGCAGGCGGTCCGGACAGTCCGCCTGCCGACATGTTGCTCAACAGGAAGACCGATTTCGCCACATTGTTTCTTTCTGATGCGATAAAACTACGCTCCAAAGGCGTTGACCTTGTCAATGTGGCGCAGATCGGACAAAAATCCGGCTTTATACTGGTTGCAAAAAAATCAAGCGGTATTAACTCCCCAAAAGACCTGAACGGAAAGCGCGTTAGCTTGTGGTCGGATTTCCAGATTCAGCCATTGGCGTTCTTCAAAAAGCACCAGGTTCAAGTCACCCTCATTCCTCAGACCTATACCATTAATTTATTTTTACGGGGCGGTGTGGATGCAGCCTGCGCCATGTGGTACAATGAATACCATACAATTCTGAATTCAGGTGTGAACGCTGATGAACTCACCACTTTCTTTTTTGATCAGCATGGTCTGAACTTTCCGGAAGATGGCATATATTGCCTGAGTGAAACGCTGAACAAGGATGATCGTATCCGCCAGGGTGTTGTCAGCGCCTCCATTGAAGGCTGGCGATACGCTTTTGATCATCCGGATGAGGCTATTGACATTGTTATGACCTATACCCAAGAAGCCCATATTGGTGCCAACCGTGTGCATCAGCGATGGATGCTGGATCGCATCAGGGATATTTCCGTTATCAGCGACAAGAACACCCCGATGGGAACCCTTTCCCCAGATGACTTTCAAACGGTCGCCAGTGAACTCAAATCCGGCGGAATTATTGATGACATCCCAAATATTAACGAATTCTATGTCCCCTGCCTGGATGATCTCCGCTAAAAAAAGCCTGGCATTCAAGATTGCTTCGCGGACCCTTCTGGGTACAGCCTGCATTTTTTTTGCAGTTTTTTTTTATAATTACACCATTTCCAGACAAACAGTACTAAAGACTGTTGAAGACAATACCCGGTATTTGACTCTGTCCACGGTTCATAAAATAGAAAATACCCTGCTGGGGATTGAAAAAGTCCCGCTCTATCTGGCCGCATCCCTTGAAAGTCAGGTTTATACCCGCGATATTCTGCTTAAAGGGATTGAGAATGTATTGAATACCAATCCGGAAATCTACGGAGCCATGGTAGCATTCGAGCCTTTTTCCTTCGATCCGCAGTCCCGCTATTACGCTCCATATATTTGCCGTAAAGGTGATCAGCTTCAGAGTTACGATGCAGAAACCACCTTCAATTATTCTTTCTGGGACTGGTACCTGATACCCAGGGAGCTGGGCGGACCCATCTGGAGCGAGCCTTATTTTGATACCGAAGGCGGCAACATTGTTATGACCACTTTTTCCGCGCCGTTTTATCGCAAGATTCATGATGATAAGGTTTTTAGTGGCGTAGTAACAGCCGATCTTTCCCTGAAATGGCTCAAGAACATTATCTCCGAGATCAAAATATATCAATCCGGATATGCTTTTTTAATTTCACAAACCGGCGTTTTCGTGTCTCATCCGAACAAAGACCTGATCATGAACGATAGTATTTTCAGTATTGCCGAGGCGACCGGGGATATGGAGCTTCGCACTATTGGCAGGAACATGATTCATGGAAAAGAAGGATTTGTTCCGTTGAATCATAATCTTACAGGCAAAATTTCCAGAATGTATTATGCGCCGCTGCAATCAACTGGCTGGTCAGTGGGTGTTGTGGTTCCGGAAGATGAACTCTTTGCGGCGCTCAAGTCCCTTACCCTGGAATTAGTATTGATTGGCGCGGTCGGTTTTACCATGCTGTTTCTGGTGATTGTATTTATATCCGGCAAAATGATCCGGCCCATCAGTGTGCTTGCCGATAAAACCGCTGAAATAGCCAAAGGAAATCTGGATATTGATCTTCCTGTCAGCAAATCCAATGATGAAATCGGAGATCTGACCACATCGTTTGAAAACATGCGTTCCGCCTTAAAAGAATACATTTTCGATCTGAAGGAAACCACCGCAATCAAGGAACGGATAGAGAGCGAGCTAAAGGTTGCGCATACCATTCAGATGAGTTTTTTACCCAAGCACTTCCCGCCCTTTCCGGAAAAACAGGAATTTGACATTTACGCAACCCTGATTCCAGCCAGGGAGGTTGGCGGTGATCTGTATGATTTTTTCCTTCTGGACGACAAGCATCTGTTTTTTTCCATCGGCGATGTCTCTGGCAAAGGGGTGCCGGCTGCTCTATTTATGGCCGTCACCAAAACCCTCATGAAGGGCATTGCAACTGAGAACTTGACCCCTTCGGATATTCTGGAGCGAACCAACCGGGAACTCTGTGTTGATAACGACACTATGATGTTTTGCACGGTGTTCTGCTGCATTCTGAATTTTGAGACAGGAGAGCTGGCATACTCCAATGCCGGGCATAATCCGCCGCTGATCATTTCGGCAGAACACAAACCGGAATGGCTGAAAGTCGCCCCTGAGGTAATGCTCGGTGTTATGGAAGACATCGGCTACAAAACTCAATTGACGACCCTCGAGCCAGGAGCCAGCCTGATTCTTTATACCGACGGTGTCACTGAAGCCATGGATCATGAGAACAAACTCTACTCCAATGATCGGCTGATCCAGATGCTTGAAATGGAAAAAAGCGACTGCGCCCAGGAGCTTGTTGAAAACATAATCCTGTCGGTCCGTGAGTTTGTCGGCGCAGTCGCACAGAGCGACGACATCACGGTGCTGGCGCTAACCTTCAAAGGCGATTCGCATCCGGATTGCAGTAGCCTCTAAAAGCGCGTGTTCCAGTGGTTCTTGACCGCAGAAAAGAAGGATGCCGTGGATGAGGCTGTTTATGTGGACGAAGTGCACAGAACCATCAGCGGAAAAAAACTAAGCGTGAAAAAGAAGAATCCAGCGGTGAAAACCCAAAGAAACGTTGGAAAAAGACTACAAAAAACTGCGAAGATTTTGTATAGCGCCTCAGAGATTGAAACCGCTTGGGGTTGCCCTTTTCCAATGTTCCGATTGATCCAGATCCTTGAAGAAGATAAACAATAACCTTCCTGTGTCATAGTGGGCCCTGAAAAAATGGTGAAGGCTTGGGGATTGCTCCCCAAGCCTTGAGTGACTGCGATTCAGGCAATCTGCAACGTGAAATTATCTTACGCTGTATTTTGCCTTTAATTCCTTCCAGGTAGCACTGGCCATCAGGCGTTTAAGACCTTCATTCAACTTGCTCAGAAACTCGGTGTCATCTTTTCGCACGGCATAGGATGTTTCATCATCTGGTTGCCCATAGACTCCCAGAATCTTTATAGCCATTCCATTTTCCATGAACTCCTCGGCAGATGTCTGAGACACCGCTACAACATCAATGCGGCCGTTCAGGATATCCTCCATGGCCAGTGGTGCAGAATCGTACTGCAGAAGCTTGAATTTCTTTTCTTTGTCACCTAACAGCTTGTCTTCAATCCATTTGGCTTCTGAAGAGCCGCGTTGGACACCCCATTTCACATCTGATTCCATTGTTTTGTCCGGCATAATGGGATTATTTTTTTTGGATGCCAGAATCATCACGGTTTTATAATAACTCGTGGAGAAATTGACCTGCTGCTTACGCTCTTCTGTGACACTCATTCCAGATGCAATAAAGTCTACTTTTCCTGCTTTCAGACTGGGAATGATGGCTTCCCACTGGGTTGGCTGGTGTTTGACCTTGAAACCCATTTCATTGGCGATCCAGTTAATGGCCACGATATCCAGCCCATCTGGCTCGCCTTTGCTGTCAATAAAGCTGAACGGCGGATAATTGGCATCTATGCCGTTAATATAGATTTTTTCCTCAGCAGCAAACACACTGCTGAACGCCATACCAGTCAGGGTCAGTATCAAAAGACTTTTAAATATCAATTTTTTCATTCAATTCCTCCAAAATGTTGATGTACTGTGAATGGTCATAATCTGCAATTTCCCTTATACTCCATACCCTTGGTGAGATAGATAATATTGACTTGAAATCCCCTGAAATGTCAATAATTAATCTTTCCAGGCTTTTTCCTTGACCTTCAAGCGCCGGATCGCAGGTGCCATGATTTCGCCGATGAGGGTTCGGTAATCCATGCCGGCGGCCTCGCCGATAATACACAAATCCGACCATCCAGGGGTGAGTCCCGGCAGCGGATTGCATTCGATAAAATGGATGCGCTCATTTCTGTCCAACCTGAGATCCACCCGCGCTACATCACGGCATCCCAGAGCCATGAATGCGCACTTGGCTACATGCTCCAGGCTTTTTTGAAGCGGCCGGTCAATATTCGCAGGAGCCTGATAAGATATGGATTCGTTAGAGTCCAGCTTATGCTCGAACGCATAAACCGGAAATCGGTCTTCTTTGTTGTTAAAGAGAATTTCCATCGGCGGCAGAACCTTGGGCCGGCTTTCGCCCAGCAGCCCGACAGTAAATTCTCGTCCGGAAAGATACTCTTCAACCAGAACCGGCTGGTGATATTTTGAAAGCAATTCGCGGGAGAGGCGTCTGAGGTCTGTCTCGTCCTGCACCACATTCATTCCCATAACCCCTTTTGAACTGCCTTCGGCAACAGGTTTGATAATCACGGGAAAATGAAGGTTTTTGGGAAGCCGTTCCTTTCCCGTGCGCATGACGAGAAAATCAGCCGTGTAGATTCCGGCCTGACGCACCATTTTTTTTGCCAGAACCTTGTCTAAGCAGATGGATAAGGCAGCCGGATCAGATCCCACATAAGGAATATCCAGAAGCTCCAGAATGGCAGGCACCTGGGATTCCCGATTTCGGCCATGCATGCCCTCGGCAATGTTAAAGACAATATCTAGGGGCATGGAACCGATGATGGATGGCAGCTCCGGCGTAGCTTCGATTTCCACCACATCATGACCGTGGGATGAGATGGCGGCTACAATGGAATCAATCGTGGCGCGGCTGTCAAATTCCGCCTCTCTGTCATCATCATTTGAATCCAGGGGCTTGATGCGCTTCAGGTTGAACGTGAATCCAACCTTCAGGGCCTGACGCCGGTTTCGGGAACGCACTGCTATCTGAATGCCATAACGCGCCACAGCGCTCTTTATCACCGCATCCAGAACTGCTTCCATGGTAGCAAGACCGGCAATCGCCGCAGAGGCATGGACGGTAGCGCCAGGCTCCAGGCTGGGAAGGGCGTTGGCTTCAATAAAATAAACCTGATCCGTTGAGGTCAGTCGATAATCCAGTCGGGCAAGGTCTCGAATGTCCAGAACCTTACAAACAGTTTGGGACAGGCGCAGAATGTGTTTAGCTGTTTTGGGGGAAAGCACCGCCGGAACCTTGACGGTAACGGCATCCGGCAATTGCTGAAGGCTATAATCATAAATTACATGTTTATGGTCCGAAACCACCGAAAGGGCAAAGCAATATTCACCTGGTGTAAGGATTCCTCCGGTTTTTCGGGATGCTTTTTCCAGAAAGGGGACAATCACATCCTTGCCCTCAATAAACTCCTCGATCAGAACCCCGGCTGGGTATCGGATCAACAGCCCTGTAACCCTTTTCAGGAGCTGATCCGGTGCCTCCACGATGGACTGTTGGTCAATGCCTATGGAGCTGCCTTCATAATTGGGCTTGATTATAACCGGATAGGTCAGATCCGGATGCGTCCAGTTGTGGACGCTTTCAACAAACACCCATCGAGGCGTAGGCACACCGCTGGCTGCAACCAGCATTTTGGTCAGGCGTTTGTCCGTGGTCAGAGTGCAGGTATATGCGTCAGATCCGGTATATGGCATTCCGAGCTGCTCAAACAATCCGGGATAAAATGCCTCACGGCTTTTCCCCCCCCTTCCGACCGCAGTATTGAAGATCAGGTCCGGATTAAGAGCCTCAAGCCTTGCCACCAGCCGCGATGCCGGCCCTGAAACCTCGACCCGCTCCACCTGATGGCCAAGGGTATTCAGAGCTCCGACAATCGCTTCAACCGTTTCAGGCCTGTCGAACGCCGCATCCTCTTCGCTGTTGGTAAACTGCAAATTATATGTGTAAGCTATTTTCATTAATGCTCAAGGTGCGAAGGGCTTATCAGCCAAGGCTTTTTTCTTTGGCGATTTCAAAATGAATGGAGTTGGGGTATTCCGCTGCAATCTTGGCGAATGTCGCCTTGCTTTTTTCCTTGTTACCCATTTTTTCGTAAACGGAAGCCAGATTGTAAAGGCTGATATCTTTCAGGGAAGTGTCGACTGATGTGGTCAGCATTTCATAGTATTTGACGGCGGATTCATAGTCTTTTTTCCCTTCAAATGCATACCCCAGGTTGCTCAAAATGAGATTTCCATAAAATGGGGCGTTACTGAAATCACCCAGGGCGGTTTTGTACAGGGATATCGCCTTGTCAAATTCACCAGCCCGAAAGCAGATATTGGCGAATTCGAATCCGGCAATCTTTCCCATCCGGCTTGAGGAATAGTCATCCAGAATCCGGGTAAACGATTTTTCAACAGCCTGATACGCCTGTACCGGATCATTGGCTTTCATGGCCGTCTGGTACTGGATCGAGCTCTCCGCCAGAAGTGCGGATGCCTTGTTTTCGGCATGGCGTAAATACGCCTGAAAGCCTGCTATTGCAACAAGAAGTGCCACTACGATACAGACAGCAATAGTTGCCTGCTGTTTATAGGTAGTGAGCCATTGAATCAGTTTTCCGGAAAACGTTATGAACTCATCAGGCTCTTTCAAGAGCTTTTTGCGGGTCAATTTTTGTGCCATGATACCTCCAAAAAAGAAGTCAAAAAAAGTCAAAATTGTTATATATCTTATCTCCGGTACTAAGCCATCAGTCCAGAAGTTTTCGAATTCGTTTCCACCCGTCATCGGGGATGCTGGCACCAACGACTTGGCAAACTTCATATCCACAGGCCGATGCCAGTTTGCCACATTTTTCCAAAGAATACCCGTTGACCAAGCCAAACAGGAATCCGGATGCCCACAGATCGCCAGCACCCGTGGTGTCAACAGCACAGCCGTCTCCGACAGGCTCGACCATATAGATATTTCCCTGTTGCGAAATACAACTGCCGCGACTGCCAATCTTCAGAACGGCGATCTCGGCCCGGGAGGCAAGACTCTCGATCATGCGTCTTTCGTCGGTATGGCCAGTAAACGCGCGGGCTTCGTCTTCGTTGGCAATCAGTATATCGACAAATTCATCCACAATCCGATCAAGCAGAGCCTTGTTGGATTCAACAACCGTAAAGCTGGCAAGATCCAGTGATATCTGTGCCAAAAATTTTTTAGCCAGCTCCATGGACTGTAGCATCAGCACCGGATTAAACAGCAGATAGCCTTCGATATGAACCACCGCAGCGTCTTCAAAACAGTTCTCGTCAATTTCTTCGGGCAGAATTTCCGAAGAAGCACCAAGATAAGTCAGCATGGACCGCTGAGCATCCGGGGTGATGATGGAAAGCACCCTGCCGGTGCGGGAAGGGGACTGCAGCAAGCGGGGCTCCACTCCGTTTTCAACCAGGCTGGCCTCAAAAAAGGCCCCCATTGGCCCGGCCCCCCTTTTTCCGACAAAACGTGAGGACCCGCCAAGCTTGGCGATGCCGATAATCGTATTGCAGGCAGATCCGCCCGGAACAACTACGGGAGGAGACTTCAAGTCTGAAACAACGCTTTCGACAATTGCATAGTCAACCAGCGTCATGCCTCCCTTTACGGCTCCGGATTTGTGCAGAAACGCCTCTGTCTCATGGGCGAGGATATCAACCAGGGCGGAACCGATGCCAACAATTACATTTTTCATAGATTTTCCATGTCTTATCCTACCATACCGTGGATTCGTGAATCCATCCTTTGTCGCCATCCGCGTGTTCGACCAAAATCCATTTGTTATTGCGTTTCAGGACTTTAAAGGGGATGCCCGGCCCGACAGAAAACAGGGCTTTCGCATCCGCCTTGGGTTCGGAGCGCAAACTGTTTTTATCTTTTATGGTGATGACCGAGGGCGTATTTCCAACCATGGACCGATGAACCCATCCTTGATCTCCCTCAAAATCCTTTACCTGATACCATTCCCCTATTTTTTTGACAACTGCAAGGGGGAAGTATTTTTCGGATTTCCAGAGTACGTCGAAATTATTTCCAGCGCCGGATCGAATTTTGGCCTCGGTCACAGAAACCGACAGGCGCTGTTCGGCCTGAGCTGCGCTGCACAGAAACAGAAAAGCCATGATTCCGTAAAAGCAAAGACATTTGATTTTCATATCGACCCTCACACACCAACACACAGTAGGGGCGACCGGCCGGTCGCCCTTGCTTTCCCACAGGAAAGACCAAGTAGGCATGGATATACAGGATAATAAAAAATGTGTCAATGCAGTAGGGACGACCAGCCGGTCGACCCTACAAGATTACCGTGGGCCTGGAATATCAAATGTCGAGCAGGAGCCGCTGGAACAGCTTCGGGTCTGAGCGGAAGCGCCTGTGCTTCCGCCTCCGCTGCTTACGGAGAAGTTTGTACTGCTGAGAACACGTTCAATTTCATGGCCGTCACATTTGGCGCATTTCAGCTCGGCGGTATCCTGTGTGCTGGTAAAGAGTATCTCGAAACATTCATTGCATTTCAAACACTTAAATTCATAAATCGGCATATCTAATCTCCAAATAAAATAATCAGTCGTTGGCGGTGGCCTTCTGCACCCGAACTTCAAACTGGTAATTTTACCACAAACAGTGCGCCTTTCATAAGAGATTTTTCAAGGGTGAGGGTGCCGCCATGTCTTTCCACAATACTGTGACAGATGTACAGACCTAGTCCTGTTCCCTTGCCAACCGCTTTTGTGGTAAAAAAAGGTTTGAAAATATCCTGACGGATGGCGTCAGGAATGCCCGGTCCGGTATCTTCGCACTCAAAGATAACCTGATGACGGTTTCTGTCAACAGCAGTTCTCAGAAAAATGGTTCCCAAAGATGGCGCAGTAGCCTGAATGGCATTTTGAATGATATTCAAAGCCACCTGGCCTATGCCGGCAAAATTTCCGTAAACAAGGGGCAAATCCTCGGCATACTGCTCGCTGATTTCGATCTTCTGATTTTTGTAAAGATTTCTCAGCACCTGAAGCGCATCCTTTACAACTGTGTTCAGATCAATGGCTTCGGTATATGTTTGCGTCTGCCGGGACAGGGCCAGCAGGCTGCTGACAATGGCCTTTGCCCTGGCAAGTTCCTTTCCGGCAAAATCCAGATCATCCAGAATTGCTGAATTCAACGGTGTATCGACATCCCGTGAAGAAATATCTTCAAGGGTTGACTGAATCAGGCTTATGGCGCTGGCAAGAGGGTTGTTCAATTCGTGGGCTGCGCCCGCAACAAGGGTGCCGATTGCAGCCAGACTCTCGGATCGAATCAACAATTCCATTGCTTTGTCTTTTTCGATGATTACGGTTTGAAGTTCAAGGGTTCGCTCCGCAACTTTTTCCTCGAGATTTTTGTTCAGATATTCAATTTTCTGGTAGGATTTGGCGTTTTCGATGGACAGCGAGCTTTGGTTCGCCAGGGTTTCCAGCAGATCCATGTCATCCGCCAGAAAGAGATCTCCGGATTTTTTATCCCCAATCGCCAAAAATCCGTTCAGAGTGTTTTGAAATACCATGGGAAAGACAACGGCGGCCTGGATGCTTTCCATTTCTGCATATACCTGACGGGAAAAGGCATCCTCGAATTGCTGCATCAGCGGTTCTTTACGCAAGGGTTGGAGGCGGCGTTTCATCCAGATCACCATGGGGGAATTCCCGGAAAAGACCGTCGGTAACAAAGACGGGTCGTCATTGATTCGACATCGCACATAACTTGGCGACTTCGAATCATCAGATAAATACATAAAGCAGTTACTGACCTGCATGGAACCGGAAATCGTTTCGACCAGAAGGGCGGCGATCTGCCTTATATCCATTACAGCGGAAATGGTTTGACTCAAATGCTTGATGGTTTGTCTGTAGTCATATTTGCCCTTGAAGAAATACCGGTCAACCAGTATTTGTATCCGTGTTTTTACCGGGCCAAAAACAAGCGACACAACAATAAATAAAAATAGTGGGAAATATGCCGAATCCGAAGCTTTAATGTCCGTCACGGTTTTGTTGATTATTGTGACAAACAGTGAGTATATCAGCGTGAGCATGATGGAAAGAATTGAATATATAACGCTTTTTCGAATCAGTATTCCCATATCAAGCAGATCGTAACGAAAGAGTCCCACGGCAAAAATGGACAGGGGAATAAAGCTGAAATTTCCCAGCGGATATATCGAATATCCCAACAGCGGAAGAGTGTTCATGTCGATCAGAAAACCTAAAATTCCAAATCCGCAAAAAAGGTACTTCAGCCGGTTTTTCAGAATACTTTGGGTTTCCCGCTGAATGGCCTGATAGATCAGCACCAAAACATAAACCGCGGCACAGGCTGTTTCTATTACCATAAGAATGTACAGAGCGCCGCCTTTTCCATAATAGCCAAAGCTGTGCCGCTGCATTTCTGCAATAAACAAGGGGGTAGGGGTAAAGCACATAAGCATAAAAGCAAAAAGATAGGCTGAGCGGATCAGCCAGATACGTCCGGGAATTTTCAGATAGACGTGAAAAAAATGGATATAAAGGGGGATAAGATAAACGACGAAGGAATGGTCCAGACGACTGATAAAAAGAGCTGTTTGGGCGGATTTGCAGTTAAAAATCACAAGGATGTCAGTGTAGAGAAAAGCGCCCAGTATGCAAATCAAGGTAAAGAGACGGTTGATTTTGTTTTTTTTGCCATGTGAAGCGGACAGATAGGCCAGGCAGACAAAACAGCACAATGTTAGAAATGGCGGAATGCTGTATAAAAGCCTCATGGCGATTCAAGCAGTTCGCGGGCATGTTCCCAGGCAGCGGGGGTAAGGGTTTCGCCGCCCAGCATTCGCGCCAGTTCACGAACCCTATCCTCAAAATTCAGGGCATGAATGGTTGTGATGGTCCGACCTTGCTGAACATTCTTGATTATTCTGAAATGATGGTTTCCGAATTTGGCGATCTGCGGCAAATGGGTGATGCAGATGACCTGATGATGTCCGGAAAGATACAGAAGCTTTTTTCCGACAACCTCCGCCACTCCACCGCCAATGCCTGAATCCACTTCATCAAAAATGACGGTTTCCACGGCGCCTGTATTTGAGATAATGGCTTTCAAGGCCAGTACCACCCGTGAGAGTTCTCCGCCTGAAGCAATCTGGGAAAGGGGTTTTAATGCTTCGCCCGGATTCGGGGCGATCAGAAAAACCGCCCGATCCAAGCCGTATTCGGCCATAACCTTGCCTTCACAGGTCAAAAACTGCTCGCTGCTGTCATCCGCCGGATTGCTGCGAAGGGCGATCTGAAACCTGGTATGGGGCATTTTGAGTGCGGCAAGCTCTGTTTCGACTCGCTGCGCCAAAGCTGATGCTGCCTGAGCGCGCCGGCTCGACAGGTCTGTTGATATCTGACATAGCCGGGCATGGTGGCGGGTCAATGCTATTTGGGTCTCCTCCAGTGTGCTGGAAAGGTGTTCGATGGTGAACAGTTCCTTTTCGATTTCGGTCCGTCTTGTCAGAACCGCATCAAGGGAGCCCCCGTACTTTCTCTTGAGTTTATGCAAAAGATCAATTCTGGCCTCGACAGCTTCAAGCCGGCCATCGTCTGTCTCAATGGTGTGAAGATAGGTTCGCAGGCCTTCGACAATATCCTCAATCCGGTACCCTGCATCTGCCAGCGCAGTGGAAAAAGATGCCAGGCCCGGATCGATCTGCGCCGCCTTGTCCATTGTTTTTCGAATGGTTGAAAGATGCTCCAGGACAGCTCCGCTTCCCACATACAGGTTCTCAATGCCGTCCTGAACTGTCTGATAGAGCATTCCAGCGTGCTTTAGCCGGTTCCGGTCCTTTTCAAGCTCCAAATCTTCTGCTGGCTCAATGCGAGCTTCCGTGATTTCCGCCTTTTGAAAGGAAAGAAGATCAATACGTTCTGTCTGGCGAAGGGCGGCTGTTTGAAGGCGATGAAAATTCTGAATCAGAGGCAAAAGGGCGTGATATCCAGCATAAACTTCATTTCGAAGGGCCAAAAGATCTCTTTGCAGTCCGCCGAACTGATCTATGGTAAGCAATTGCTGATCTTCTTTTAGTAGTCCCTGATGGGCATGCTGCCCGGAGATGGACGCAAGGCTTTCGGTGATGGCGGATAGAACCTGAATGGTCGCCAGCCTGCCATTGACGTAAATGCGATGCCGATCTGTAATTGAAATGATTCGCCGGATCAAAAGCCCTTCAGCGGGATCATGCCCGTGGGACGTCATCACAGTGGCCGTGCGGCTTTCTGGTGCAATGGAAAACAATGCTTCCAGCTCTGCGGCTTCTGCGCCAGATCGGATCATGGCGGCGCCTGCGCGGCCTCCCAACAGGAGATTAACGGCCTGAAGAATGATGGATTTGCCAGCCCCGGTTTCACCGCTAAGTATCGTCAATCCTTGGGAAAAGGATATCTGGAGGTCATCAATGATGGCGAAATTTTTGATTGAAAGTTCTTGAAGCATAATGATTCGCTGAAAAACATGAAAAATGAAACAGGCTGCTCTCACCCACCTTGCAGCCGGATGGCTTCTTCAATTTGATGTGTCGGATATCCCAGGATGGTGCGTACCGGGCCGGAATATTCAAGTACGGTAAACAGCCTGCCTTTAATTCGATATTCGGCATCCCAATCGATGCCGAAATCCGCAGATGTCTCATTGATTGTAAACGGCTGTTTTTCGCCGTCAAGGCTCAGGCATCTGGCTTGCCCTTCATCGGGATCCAGTATCCACGCATCTCCGGTTTCTGTAGAAAAGAAAATCAGTTTTCCCAGTGTCAATAACTGTGCTTCTCTTTTATGGGACAACTGGATGATGGTATTGGCAAGAGATATTCCGGCCTGATTGATGGACGGAGGCTTGGACGAAAGGGGCTCTTGGGGGCTGAGGGGTTTTGGTTGCGGTTTTCTGGTTCTGGACGGTTTATTTCGCTTTCCCATTTTCCCTCCTGCGCTTGAGTACGAAGGCTGCATAAATATTAAATTGAACCAGGGGCATCACGGCACCAGTTGCCGACCACTTCTGGCTCTACGATCATCCGCGTCTGAATGCGCCATCAAAGAAAATGCCCAAACCTTTCTCAATCGAAATACAGAGAGATCAAGGACATTGGCAGGGAGACAGATGTGTCCGACATCCTGAAGCAGCAAATGCATAAATTTCGACAGATTATCCGCGGAGGGTATGGCGGAAGTGCATGGGAATCGAACCCACCCGGGACGGTTTTAGCGCCCCACACCGGATTTGAAGTCCGGGAGCCCCACCAGTGAGCTGTGCACTTCCAAGCCTTACTTATGTATTATGTGCCATTGGATTGTCAATCTTTTTATAATATTCACGCAATTTCAAAAACCTTTTCCGTTCGATAAAAGCCATCTCTTTACTAGGGTGAGTGCATCTTCGCGACTGGCAAGTGTCTGCAAAAGCCTGGCTTCTTCAACAACATCAAGAATTATTTTGAATGTCGCCGATGGCTTCAACCCGAACAGGGTAATCAGATCATGACCGTTTATCAGAGGCGCTTCTCTCTTTCTCGGCACAAAATCCTGAAAATAACTTTTCAACATATCTCCGATAAAACACAGAAAGGACGGATCAATGTCGCAGACTTTTTCCGTCTTTGCGCAAGCGTCCGCCAGCGCATGGATCAACAGGTCAGGGGCGTGGCCAGTTTCATCAATGGTCAGTGATCTGAAAAAACGGACAATTCCTTTTCGGGTCAGTGTTTGATTCTGATGAGCCTGATATAATAAAACCGGGCGCAAGTGGTTTTGTATCAGCAGGCATAGATATTCCGTGTCCTTGCTTGAAAATTTCAGACGGGTTAGTATTTCTTTGGCAAGTTCGGCGCCCTTTTTTTCATGACCCCAAAAATGAACAGCGCCGACAGGATCAACCGACCGGGTCAGGGGCTTTCCAATATCATGCAGCAGCATGGCCAGTTTCATCAAGGGCTTCATGCGGTCGTCAATCCCATTTATCGCTATCTGAAGAGAATCGTTTCCTTCGATATCCTTGCCGTTCAGAAATAATTCCAGATGCTTACAGGCATTCAGTGTGTGATCCAGCACATTGAACCGGTGGTGGTGATTCTGCGTACAAGCAAACTCGGCGGCAATATCGGGAAACAAATTAAACAACAGACCGGAGTCGCTCATTTTTTGCAGATATTCGCCTGCGCAGGGTGCGGCAAGCAGCTTTATCATCTCTTCCCGAATCCGCTCTCCTGCTGGCCGACCAATGAGGTGGCCATGGGTTTTAACTGCCGATTCCGTCCTTGTTTCAATTTCAAAATCAAGTGTGGCTGCAAAACGATAGGTCCGAAGCAGTCGAAGGGGATCACGAAGGAATGCCTGTTCAGAAACCATACGAATGGTTTTATTCGCCAAATCCTTTTGTCCCTGCATCGGATCAAGAAACGACCGATTGTCCAACCGAATGGCCATGGCATTGATGGTAAAATCGCGAAGACGCAGATCGGATTCAATCGAACCGCCTTCCCTCTGAACCATATCTATCGTATAATCCTTGAATTGACCCCGAAGGACAGCCTGTCGGTTTTTTCCCATTTTAAAAAAGGAACCGCCAATACAGGCGAGAGATTTGGCAAGGGCTTTCGGGTCTTCCGGAACAACAATATCATAATCGGTCGGAATTCTGCCCATCAGGATATCACGGACAGCCCCGCCGACCAGATAGGCATCACTGTCTCTGGAAATAAAATCAAGAATTGGCATAGCTCTAAAAAGAGCGGGAATGGCTGATGCAGTATCTATCATTGTCATTTGGACCTGTTGTGACATCCCTGATCCAGACTTAGGTTTTGATTGGCCTCTGCTCAAAAGCGACCGGACCACTTCTCAACAGCCTTGTTTTGCTGAATATGGACTGTACTCTATTGCTGATGTCTGTCAAGTGTTTGGGGGCAGCCCGGTCAATAACCCAATCCTGCCCCCTTATTCTTTACAGTCTCCGGAAATCGGCATCCTTTTCAGATATCGAAGTTTATTTTCGAAGATAATTATCCCTTAAAATCATGGAGATGAGCGTAATCCATGAAAATCGGTATGTCAACTATACTTTCTTAATTTTTAGAATTGAAAAGTGCAGTTTATGCCCGCGTACAGTATACCGATTTTAATGGATTGTTAAGCGTGGGGAATGTACTTAAAACCCCCAAGCCATCCCCAGTTGAGGGAGAAAGCAAAACCGAGCCCACCGTGGCGCCATCATGATCATTTGCTTTTCATTCAGGAACATTGTAAAATCTGAAAATCTTAAATTCTACGGGGAGAAGAAATACGACATCAACCGGAAAAATCAGCGAAGCGTCCATCAGGGTATCAAGAAAAAAAGGATAGCAGACTGGGCGCAGCCCCCATGAATGAAAATTAGCGGACACGCTCTTAGCCGACACAAGAGCGTGTCGGCTAAGAGCGTTTCTCATGCGAAAGCTCGAAGAACATTTTTTTCGTATCTTTCGTGTGTTTCGTGGTTTAAAATTATTTTCACGGTGTACTGCGAAAGGGCATAATCGGTACTTTCCTTATGCTCCCTCTCCCAGCGGGGGAGGGTCGGGGTGGGGGTTCAAAAGTTAAGATTATGCCCGTTTGCAGTATAGATATATTTGGAGATGCGGATTCAATGATATCGCAGGAAATGTTTTTCAATCTGTTTGGAAGCCAGGTCCGCCAACTTGCGACAGCAAATAGTGTCTCGGAGGTCGATGCGCAGAGGCTTATCCTGATTTTTGCAGAAGCCATGAAAAATCCCTACATGGATGAACGCCACATTTATCAAAGGCTGGTTGATATGGACGGTGCTGAATGAAGATTGAGCAGCTTAAAGTCGAGCACATTGGCTGCTATTCGGGAATATCATTTAAATTTTCGGACCTCACAGTTATATACGGGGAAAACCGATCAGGTAAATCCACGCTGATTTACGCCCTGTATTATGCCATGTTCGGAAAACACCTGAATACCACCCTTAGCGTTCCGGATATGTGTCAGAAAGGCGAAAAATTCGGAACGGCTACGCTGCATTTTTCCATGCAGGAAAAAATCTGCCAATTGTGGCGTTCCACTCTGGGAACGGTTGCACTTTCCATTCTTTCCGAAGACGGAGTCAGTTGGAATTCCCTTGTCCAGGACCCGTCCGAATCGTTAAAACCATATATTCCTATTCCATCCGATGTGGCTTCCTTAACCTCTTTTTTCCGGGAAGGCGAGCTGATCTATTTTCTTAAAGACATCCCCAAATACAACAAGACGCTGCTTCAGCAAATCCTGGAGATGGATGATATCTTTATTCTACAAACTCGTTTTAAAAAAGCCGCCGCCATCTCCAAGGAAAAACGAAAAGACCTTCAGCCTGAAACATCCGCCAAAATACCAGCTCCCCTGAATCTGGCTGCGGCGCAGAAAGAGGTGGATGATCTGGAAAAGGAGATTGCCGTAACTGATGCCGAAATCAAAAGCCTTTCGGTCGCATCGGGCGGTTTTTCTGATCCCCAGCTTCTGATTATTCTTCAGCGAACCTGCGATGAAAAAAAATCTGAAATTGAATCCATCGAAAAGGCCAAGAGCGAATTGCCGCCGCTTGCTGATATGACTCGAAAACTTGAGGATCTGATTCGAAAAAATGATGAGATTGCAAAGAGCATTTCCGATGCTAATGCCGTTTACCCGAATCCGGATGATCTCCAGCGCCAAATGGGAAGTTTCGATCAACGAATTCGTGGGCTGAAGTCCGATATCCAGCGCCTTTCGGATATGGAAAGGCAGCCAAGTTGCCATGCCTGTGGTCAGGCATTGTCCCCTGAGCATCTTTCCCTATTGATTGCCGAGCGAAGGGCCCAGTGCGCAGAGCTGGAGAACAACCGCAACCAGTTGGCCTCAGAGCTGACAACTGTTCAGTCCGCACTTCAGGAGCAGAAAAACTGCAAGGTCGAGATGGAGAGCATGCAGCGACGAATCGCCGAAATCCAGCACTGGAACGGAAAAGTCGAAAACCTGCAATCCAGGTTGAATCAGGCGGCTGATGAGCTTGAAAAAGCAAAGGGAACGGCGCATGATCCTGAAATCGAAACGCGCAGTCATCGCATTCAGGCGATTCAAGCGCGACGGACTGATTTGCAGAAGCGATTTGTTGACCTTAAGCTTGATATTCAGCAGGCCGAACAGCGAGCAACGGATGCTGAAAATCTCAAGGAGAAAATCAGGCTTGCAGACCGGCATGTTCTCTTGTGCGATATTGCCTATCAGTCCATGGATCGCGCAGTGGCCGCGCTTAACCAGAGTCTCATGGACAAGGTCAGGGAAAGCCTTCAGCAATGGGCCGGACATTTTCAGTATCTGGATCAGTTTGATATAGAGATAACGCCCAAGGAGCTTAGTCCCATCATTCAGGCTAAAGGCTATACCTACAAGCTGAACCAGATGAGCAAAAGCGAGCGCATTTTTCTATACTTGATGCTCAAGCTCGCCATTGGCGATGCCATGGGACATTTGGGGGTGTTTATTCTGGATGATCCGGCAGACGGCCTGGATGCCAAGCGCCAAAACGTGATGGCGCATCTGCTGCAGGAAGTAAGCCGCAAACGGCAGGTAGTTGTCACCACCAACGACGACCGTTTTGCGGACATGTTTCCTCAAGAGTACCGCCTGAATCTTTGAGGTTTTTTGACGGGCGATACGCCCCTGTTCTCAGCGTTTATGTGAACTAAAGTGTGTTGGATTTAACATGCTTTCAAATCTACGCCGATGCGACTGAATACCGGATTGATGCGGTCCATAGCCAATTGTTGGTGTTCCTTGACGGCTTCCTGAAAACGATACCAGTCTGTTTCTTCCGGAACTACGTCCTCCCGCCATGCGCAGCAACCGTTGATGATGAACCCCATTAAATCTTTTTTAATTGAAGCATCACGCCATTCAGCTTCGTCGAACTCACCCAGCCATGGTGCCTCGCGCCTATAGGTATCCATGCGATTGTCCTGATACCAGTTGCTGCTGCCGGAAAAGGGTAATCCCATGACATCCAATAACTTCTTCTGCAAAACGGACCATTCTTCGGTCGGAGCGAGATTTTGGAGAGCGGCCCGGTATTTTTCATAGAGTTTTTTCGCGGCGGCCAGAAATCGTACAGTGTTGTGGACGGAGCCTTCGACCAGACGTTCGTCTTCCCAGCGGTGGGATGGCCAGTCCGGATGGTATTCGGCATCTGCATGGCCTATGTCCGGTCTAATGTTGAGGCCGATGTTGTTGAAGTAGTCGAACCAGCCGACGAAATTCTGGTGCGCCCAGGTATCAGTGTATGCATGAGTGGCGATCCCGATGCGATACAGCCGGGTTTCGCCTGTGACTTTGATGGCCTCGTCGATCATGTAGTTTGCGATTTCAGAATCAGGAGTCGTATTGAGCAAGTGCATCTTGCCATCCCTGCGGCGGGCCGTATCGGCATCCGGTTCACCGGGAATGAAATGAAATATTGGATATATCCGCATTAATCGCTGTTTCGGTTTTAAAATGTTCATGGTTTGGGAAATGTAGTTTTCATAGACTTTACTGTTGCGTCGGTCTTTCACCTTGAGTATTTCATCATTTTCATCGGTGTATTCCGATGCCGTAGCTATGGTTTTGGATTCAGCAGTGCTGAATCCTGCAGCATGGGCAATAATTCCAGTCATGTAGTAATGAAATTCGGTATCCATAAAAATCCTCCTTTTTCGTAAATTAGCTGTTCTTCTATACTGCACAAGAGCATAATTGGCATTTTTGAACATATAATATACGGAAAATAGATGAAGTACCAGAAATTTCTTGTCATGTATTAATTCATAATATATCGTAAGCATCAGTCATTTTGTGTGGCCTTTTGCAGCATTGACATATCACCGGTCTGCAAAGCAGCGAACTGCTCAATAGTATATCGATCCAGCTCTTCAGACATCTACAAGAGCTTTTATCGATTTTTATGACGACGAGAAGAAACCAACCGGAGTGGGGAAATGAATAGTACTGAACCAATTCAAAATCCGATATTTCGTTATCACTATTTTAAGGAGTTTTTATGTTCGACAGAAGGATTTTAGAAGTTTTGGGAATTAGAGAAAAGAATTATGGCATGTCCACTGGATTGGAATGGGGGAAAACCACAGATCAAAGCGAACTGACGATTTATTCGCCAACTGATGGCCAGAAAATTGCCTCAGTATATCAGGCATCGAATGCTGATTATGAATTTATTGTTAAAAAAGCGGAAACAGCGTTTATATACTGGCGCAAAGTTCCTGCGCCTATGCGTGGTGAAATTGTACGACAGATTGGCAACAAACTGCGCGAATTCAAGAATCCGTTAGGCAGTCTGGTTTCTTACGAGATGGGCAAGTCGCTACAGGAAGGCTGGGGCGAAGTGCAGGAAATGATCGATATTTGCGATTTCGCCGTGGGTCAGTCGAGGCAGCTTTATGGATTTACCATGCATTCCGAACGTCCCTCTCATCGCATCTACGATCAATATCATCCGCTCGGAATAGTCGTAACCATTTCTGCTTTTAACTTCCCGGTAGCGGTCTGGTCATGGAACGCCATGATTGCTGCTGTTTGTGGTGATGTAAATATCTGGAAACCCGCCTCTAAAGTACCGTTGACAGCAATCGCCACGCAGAATATTTTGAGCAGTGTTCTTAAAGAGAATAATATACCCGAAGGCGTGTTCAGTCTTATCGTCGGTCGCGGCAAGACTATCGGAGAGCAGATGCTCAAAGACAGGCGCATTCCATTGGTATCGCTGACGGGTTCAACCCGGGTCGGTAAACATGCCGCCAGTGTGATTGCCGGACGTCTGGGCAAATACATCATGGAATTGGGGGGTAATAACGCCATCATCATCACTCCCGGCACCAATTTGAAGATGGCGATTCCGTCAGTCGTGTTTGGCGCAGTCGGCACTGCTGGTCAACGCTGCACGACCACACGGCGCCTGATCATTCATGAATCGATTTATGAAAAAGTGAAGGCATCTCTGCTAAAAGCATACAGCAGCCTGCGTATCGGCGATCCGCTGAACGAAAGTAACCATATAGGTCCGCTGATCGATAAAGGTACGGTTACAAGCTTCCTTGAAGCGATTGAACGAGCTAAGAAAGAAGGTGGCGGGTTGATATCCGGCGGCGAGGTGTTGAACGGCCCTGGCTTTGAATCGGGTTGCTATGTGCGGCCAGCTATTGTTGAGGCCGAAAATCATTATGACATTGTACAGGAAGAAACCTTTGCGCCGATCCTTTACATGATCCGGTACAAAGTGGACGTGCATCAGGCCATCGCCCTGCAAAATGCTGTTCAGCAGGGGCTCTCGTCATCTATTTTCACAGATAGCATGAAAGAGGCCGAAGTTTTTCTGTCTCACTGGGGATCGGATTGCGGTATCGCCAATGTGAACATCGGCACCTCTGGCGCTGAGATTGGCGGGGCATTCGGTGGTGAAAAAGACACCGGAGGCGGCCGTGAGTCAGGTTCGGATGCATGGAAAGCCTATATGCGGCGTCAAACGAATACCATTAACTTTGGCGACACGCTGCCATTAGCGCAGGGAATTAAGTTTGACATTGAATAAGACATTTTTGTATCTATATTTTCTGTTAAGCAGCTTTAACAGTTTTAAATTATAAACGTCCATGGCATGGTCTACGCCGCCCCCCCATGAATGACCAAAATATATAAAACTGGCAGCCGACACAAGAGCGTTTCTCACTCAAAGGCGGTAGGGGCGACCGGCCGGTCCAGGGTGTTTTTGTTCCAACTTCAATGATATTTATTTTCAGCAATTTGAGTAATAAATCTGGACAAACACCCAGCAATGGTGTATAGGGGT
>CAIMCT010000569.1 GCA_903839535.1 uncultured Desulfobacteraceae bacterium | reverse complement strand
GGAGTCTGTCCGGGAACAAATGTACTCACCATTCCGGTAAACCCTTCGACTCCTCCGTAAATGAAAGGAATGTCTTTCAGAATGGAGGCTCGATTGAGAATTTTTCGAGCCTTCAGATTGTCTGTTCCATCCAGAATGACAGTGCAGCCTTCCACCATAGGCAGAATATTTTCATCCGAAATCAATTCCTGAATCGGCTCGACATCGCAATAAGGATTGAGGTTTCGGAGTTTTTCCAGCGCGGACAGCGTCTTGGGCTTTCCGATATCGCCGGTTCCATGAATGATCTGGCGATTCAGGTTTCCAGATTCAACACAGTCACAGTCGGCAATCCGGATTGAACCAATTCCGGCGGCTGCCAGGTAGTATGCTGAAACAGAGCCAAGCCCCCCAACACCGGCAATCAAAACCCTGGCCTGCTTCAGCTTGATCTGACCTTGCAAGGTGATTTCAGGCAGGACAAGCTGCCGGTTGTATCGGATAGCTTCCTCGGAACATAAATTTTGAATATCCATAATATGTGCTTTCTCGCTGGTTCCCAAACTCCAACATGGGAACCAGCGGAATCGTTGCTGTCTTTAGCCTGTTTTGCCTTTTTTCGCTTCCTGGATTGCCAGATATACCCGCTCCGGTGTCATTGGAAGTTCGTGAATCCTCACGCCGATGGCATCATAAACAGCGTTCAGGATAGCTGGTATGGTGGGCATGATAGCGCCCTCACCGACTTCCTTGGCGCCAAAAGGTCCGTTTGGTTCGTTGCTTTCCACGATAATGGTCTTGATCTGCGGCATATCAAGCATGGTGGGAATCTTGTACTCCGCCAGATCTGCGTTTATGACATGGCCCTTCTTGTCAAACTTGACTTCCTCGAATAATGCCTCTCCCAGTCCCATTGAAACAGAACCTTCCATCTGGCCTTCAACTGAGGTTACATTAATAGCCAAACCGCAGTCGTGGGCATCGGTAATCCTGTCCACAGTGATCTGGCCGGTTTCCTCATCCACCGTCACTTCTGCGATCTGGGCCGAGCATCCATAAGCCGGGGATGTTCCCACGGTTGCCCCCTTGTATTTGCCGCCAAGCTCGGGGGGCTTGTATTTGCCGGTACCAACAATGCTGCCTTTGGAAAGATAAGCAATTCTGGATGCTTCCCTGAAGGTGAGCGGACCATCCGCCGGATTGTCGTTCCAGCCCCGGTGCTCCTTACTGTATCGGGTCCGAAGCCCTGTGAAATCTACATTTCCCTGTTTGAATTCGATCAGGCTGTTTTTAATATCCATGTTCTCAACCGGAACATTCAGCTCTTTGGCAAGAACTTCAAGAACCTGCCGACGGGCATCTTCTGCGGCTTCCTTGACGGCATGGCCTGTCATCAGTGTCTGCCTGCTGGAATAGGCCCCAAGATCAACGCCGAAATCGGTGTCCCCTGATTCGAGCCGGACATCTTCCAGGCGTATTCCCAAAGCTTCAGCGGCAATCATGGCAAACGTAGTATCCGATCCCTGTCCGATCTCGGCAGATGCCGTATAGACCAGAGCTGTTCCGCCATCTTCCGTGAGCTTGACGATCACGGTGCCATGAAACGTATCCGAACGATAGATCGGATATCCGGCCCCGGATACAAAAAAACCGCAGGCCATGCCAATCCCTTTGCCTTTGGGCAATTTCCCTTTTTTAGCAGTCCACTCGGAGCCATCTTTTACGGCTTCGATACATTCTTTCATCCCAAGACTGCTCATATTCAGATCGTTGCAGGTGACATCTCCCGCGACCATCATGTTTTTAAGTCTCAGTTCGATTGGACTTATTTTAAGTTCTTCGGCGATCATGTCGAGCTGCTGCTCCCAGCAGGCTCTGGCCGCTACTCCACCATGACCTCTCATGGCGCCGCAGGCAGGCTTGTTATTGTATATCCGGTATCCATCGTATTTCATGTTGGGCAATTTGTACGGACCACCCAGAAGCGAACCTGCATAATAGACCGTTGCAATACCGAAACTGGAATAGGCTCCGCCGTCCAGATAACAGAGGTGTTTTAGCGCCATGATCGTTCCGTCTTTTTTTACGCCGGTTGTCATGGTGTGAGTGAACTGATGTCTGGCCCGTCCATACTGAAAGACCTGCTCCCGGTTGTAATTCATCTTGACCGGTTTTCCGGTTTTCATAGACAGAAGACAGGCGGAGAGTTCCAGGGGATTGGCCGAGGCCTTGATGCCAAATCCAGCTCCCACATAAGGCTTGACCACCCGGACTTTCCCTACCGGAAGTTTAAGTACCATAGCCACTGTTCGCTGAACATAATGAGGAACCTGAGTAGAACTGTAAAGGGTGAGATTTCCGGAAAGGTCATATGATGCGATGCACCCCTGGGGTTCGATGAAAGCCGCATCCTGGCGCTTGTTTTGGAACGTCGTGGTCTTGATCAGATCGCAGTCTGCTAATGCCTCTTCTACATTTCCGAATTCCGAATGCACCTCGGCGCAAATGTTCCCCGGATAGTTATCATGAAGAACCGGCGCACCTGCTTTCATGGCTTCTTCAATGGTGAATACGGCAGGCAGCTCTTCATATTCGACCTCTATCAGGGATACGGCTTTCAGTGCGGTTTCCATATCCACAGCGGCAACGGCTGCGATATCATCCCCGACATAGCGGACTTTTTCGTGACAAAAAAGAGTTTCGTCGTATCTGGCTGGACTGACACCATACTTGACCAAACCAGCCTCCGCCGCGGTGACAACGGATTTGACGCCTGGCAGATTCCTGGCCTTTGATGTATCGATACTGACAATTCTGGCATGCGCCAGCGGGCTTTGCAGCAATGCGCCATAAAGCATTCCCGGCATGGTCATGTCATCAATGAAAACAGCTTTTCCCGTGGCTTTGTCCGGCGTATCCACCCTGACGGCCCTGCTGTTAATGACTGTATATTCGCTCATGAGATATCTCCATATTTTATAATTTCGAATTATGAATTATGAATTACGAATTGCCCATTTGAATATTTTAGGGCGATTTGAGGATGATTTGTAAATTCCTAATTCCTAATTAGCCTGTGGTACGGATTTGACGGCTTCAATGATTTTCTGATATCCGGTACACCGGCAGAGATTTCCGGCCAGCGCCCTTCGTATCTCGATTTCACTTGGATTTGATTTTTGATCCAGAAGATTTTTTGCGGAAAGAATCATCCCGGATGAGCAAAATCCGCACTGGATGGCGCCTTTTTCCACGAATGCTTCCTGGACTGGATGCAGTCCCTCTCCGGTTTCCAGACCTTCAATGGTCTGGATGCTGCGGCCGTCGGCCTGAAGAGCCAGAACAAGGCAGGAATTGACAGCTTTGCCGTCCAGGATTACGGTGCAGGAGCCGCAATCTCCCATCTCGCATCCTTTTTTGGTTCCAGTCAGCCCCAGTTGATAACGAAGCAAATCGACCAGGGTCTGGTTAGGCTCCACAGCCACTTCATAATGTTGATCGTTGATGGTCAGATTAATCAATTTTTTCATGAGTACTCTCCCTTTATTGGCGATGGGTGGCTTCGCGGAATGCAATGTCGAGCGTTCTTCGGGTCAATACCCCAACCATGTCTCTTTTGTAGGCGGCAGTGCCCCTGAAGTCGTCAATTGGGGTGCTGTCCAAACTTGCGGCGGCTCCAGCTCTGGCAAAAAGCGCACTTTCCGGCTTTTGGCCGATTAACATCTTTTCCGCAGAACTGGCCCGCAAGGGGATAGGGCCAACGCATCCCATCACGATCCGCGCATTCCTGATGGTTCCGTCCGTATCCAGCGCAATAAAGGATGCCACGTTCACTAGGTTGCAGTCCTGCCCCTTTCTGATGCCGATGTTGATATAGCCTGCGCCGGAGTGGGGCGGCAGGGATGGTATCTGAATCTCGGAGAGAATTTCATCAGGTTTTGCGGCAGTGAAACCGGGGCCAAGGAAAAACTTATCCAGGGACAGCGTCCTTTCGCCGGAAAGGCTGTTCAGGACAACCTGTGCGCCATAAGCCATCAGCGCTGGAGGCAGATCGGCAGCAGGCCTTGCCGACCCCAGATTGCCGCCGATGGTTGCCAGATTCCGGATCAAAGGGGTTCCCAGGTTTTTTGCGCCTTCGCCAAGCGCACTCAAGTGCTTTTGGATAGCATCCGATGTACTCAGATCTGCTACCGTAAAGCAGGAGCCGATCCGGATGCTGTCACCGGATGTATCCAGTTTCTTCAATTCCCCGATTCTTGAAATTGAAATCACCTGCTCCGGAGACAGGATTTTTTTCTTCATGTTGACCATCAGATCTGTTCCGCCGGCAATCAGCTTGGCTTTTACGCCATAAGCCGCCAGTATCTGACATGCTTCATTCAATGTCTTGGGTTCATGGAAATCAAATTTGGGTAAGAGCATTATGTTCTCCTAAGTTAAGTTGTCAGTTGTCAGCAGGACAGGGTAGATATTGACCGCCTTGACCTGATACATGCCATTGATATCTTTGATGATCGTTATTCCCCCATAATCCAGGTGAATCCTAAAAAGATTCGAAAGCGGCATCTCCAGCACCTGGCAAAGCAGCACCCGGATGACACCCGCATGGGTGACAATCAGCGTATTGTCGGACGATTGGGCGACAATACGCCGTATAAACGGGACCACCCGCTGCTGAAGGTCAGCAAAGCTCTCTGCCCCTGGCGGCCGGAAGTTACCGATATCCTCCCCCCGCGCTTGCCATATATCCGGAAATTGATCGCGAATTTGCGACATGGCCATCCCATCCCACTGACCAAGATCAATCTCGCGCAGTTCAGGAGCCGGTAATATCGCAAGACCTCGATCTCGTAAGACAATTGCAGCAGTTTCACAAGCCCTTTTCAGGTCGCTGCACCACACCCTGGAAAATGGAATGTCTCTAAGCTGTTGGCCCTGCCACTCGGACTGTTTCCTGCCATTGAGGCTGAGCGGTATGTCAATCTGTCCGACAAAACATTTTTCTTCCGTGGTCTCGATTGCACCGTGCCGCATCAGATAAAGCTTGATTCCGGAAAAAATCTTTTGAGTTATCATTTTAAAACGCCAGTGTTTCTCATTGACCGAAATCAGACAACGGATGACGGGAAAAACGGCTCTATGTCGTCTGTCATCTGGAGTGAACAAAAAGCTATATAACAGCTATAATATGACACGTCAAGATTGACAGAACGATTGTTTTAAATTATACGGAAACAATTTGTAATAATGAACGACGTGGTCGTATAATAGCCATGATTTGTTAATCAATACATGATTCAACACATTCAAAAAGCAGCCCATAACTTACGAAATATAATGGATTTAAAGGAGAGTTATCATGAGATCGATCCCGGTAGAGGATGCGTTGGGAATGCTGTTATGCCATGATATCACCAGCATTGTTCCGGGTGAATTCAAAGGATGTGCTTTCAGGAAAGGGCATGTAATTCAGGCTCAGGATATTTCCGCCCTTCTGAACATGGGCAAGGAGCATGTTTTTGTGATGGACATGGGTCCAGGAGACATTCACGAAGATGATGCCGCCATCCGGATTGCACGCGCTGCAGCCGGACCTGGAATTGAACTAAGCGAAACTTCCGAGGGGCGCGTCAACCTCATAGCCGGGGCTGCCGGTCTGCTGAAGATCAACACAGCCGCGCTGTTTAGCATTAATTCCATTGAAGAAGTTGTGTTCGCCACCCTGCACACCCATCAAGCCGTCGCCGCCAACAGTCCTGTGGCCGGAACGCGGATCATTCCCCTGATGACTCGCGAAGAAAAAATAAAGGCGGTTGAATCCATCTGTCTTCAGAATTATCCAGTTGTAGAGATCAAGCCATTCCGGTCGCTTCAGGTTGGGATCGTCACCACGGGAAGCGAAATATTTCATGGACGGATTACAGACAAATTCGGACCGGTCTTACGCGATAAATTTGGCGAGCTCGGCAGTACGGTCATGGATCAGGTTCTGGTTTCAGATGATGTGGCCATGACAGTCGGAGCCATTCAGTCGTTTATCGAGCACGGCGCGGGGCTGGTTGCAGTTACTGGCGGAATGTCCGTTGATCCTGATGATCAGACTCCTGCCGCCATACGCGCCACAGGGGCGCGGGTGGTCAGTTATGGGGCCCCGGCGTTTCCTGGTGCCATGTTCATGCTGGCCTACATAGGCGATGTGCCGATTGTCGGGCTGCCAGGTTGTGTGATGTATTTCAAGGCCAGCATTTTTGATTTGATCATACCCAGGATACTTGCCGGCGAAACGATTCAGCGTGAAGATATTATTGCTCTGGGGCACGGCGGATTTTGCGCCAGTTGCCCTTCCTGTCATTATCCACGGTGCAGTTTCGGTAAAGGCTAATGAGACTTTTATATATTTTGGTCATTCATGGCAGCCGGCATGGACCATGACATGAGCGTTTATGAGTTCATGAACTGCTATGAATCAATCGAAAGGAGTGTAAATCATGAGAAAATGGGTTAGCGCCGTTAACGAAACGTTGAGCAAGAAACAACCGCTTGTCATGGCTCTGATTTTGAGTCAGGAAGGATCCACGCCACGCACCACCGGAACGCGGATGATGATAGGCGCCGATGGATATGTGGTGGGAACCATAGGCGGGGGGCGTATTGAAGCCCGTGTCATGGAGACCGCCCGTGAAATGCTATGCAAGCCGGGTGCAGTGACCATATCCTTTGATCTGACTTCTGAAATCGCCGATGCCATGGATATGGTCTGCGGCGGAAAACTGGAAATCCTGATAGATTCAATTGCTCCAGATGAAACAAATCGTTTGTTCTTTTCAAGTTTGCTTCAGGTGCTGGATCAACGCCAAAAAGGGCTAATGGTCACCGAGTTGCTGGAATCCGGAGTTCTACAGGTAAGGCGTGCTGTTTTGTGCGAGGATGGCGTGGTTATTGGTATTCCGGACTTCAAAATGGAAATTGATTTCATTCCCAAAAAGCTGCGCGCGCCCATCCTGATTCAGTCCGACGACCGAAGGTTTTTTGTCGAACCGGTAATGGTGCCGGGAACTGTTTATCTTTTTGGTGCAGGCCATGTCAGCCTTCAAACAGCCATTCTTGCCAAAAGGGTCGGGTTTGATGTCGTGGTTCTTGATGACCGGATGGAATTCGCCAACACCAGCCGCTTTTCAGATGCTGATGATGTGCGGGTTCCGGCTTCGTTCGAGCTTGCTTTTGAGGGTCTTGAAATTCACGCAGACAGTTATCTTGTCATTTTGACACGCGGTCATCTTCATGATAAAACAGTTCTTCAGCAGGCGCTTAAAACACCGGCAGGATATATTGGTATGATCGGATCACGGAAAAAAAGGGACGCTATTTACCAGTCTCTGGAAAATGAAGGGTTTACCACCAAGGATTTTCAAAAAGTGCATTGTCCCATCGGTCTTTCCATTGGTGCCCAAACACCAGAAGAAATAGCTGTCAGCATCGTGGCGGAACTGATTCACGCTCGTTCCGTGAAGTAATATGGAAACACCGATTATAACAGCCATCATTCTCTCGGCAGGTCTGTCATCCAGGATGGGAGATTTCAAGCCTCTCCTGTCACTGGAAGGAAAGTTTTTTCTGGAGCGCGCCATCGCACTTTACCGTTCGGCAGGCATTCAGGATATCCGGGTAGTGGCAGGGCATCGGGCCGGTGATGTCATGGCGCTCGCGGAGTGTTGTGGTGCAAGGGCGGTATTCAATCCCGATTTTGCTCATGGCATGTTTTCATCGGTTGTTGCCGGTGTCTCAGATATTTCGAAGGATTGCGCCGGTTTTTTCATTCATCCGGTGGATATTCCCTTAGTCAGACACCAGAGCCTGATTGATTTGCAAAATGCCTTCATGCATGGGAAGGCCAGCATTTATTATCCGACTTTTCTGGAAGAGCGCGGACATCCTCCCCTGATTTCCGGAATCCATATCAAAGCCATTAAAACCTGGACAGTACAGGGCGGCCTTCAGAGCTTTTTGAACGGATATGAAGCCGACGCGATAAACGTGCCGGTTGTTGATCGGTTTATTCTGAAGGATATCGATACGTCTAATGACTATGTATGGGCGCTTGGCTGCATGGATCACTACGATATTCCTTCCGACACCGAATGCCGGGCGCTCATGATCCGTCAGGCTGTTTCGCAAAAAGTCATTAACCATTGCCGGGCAGTAGCTGATCTGGCCAAACATATTGCAACGGCGCTGAATACAGCCGGCTGTCGGTTGAACATTGAACGAGCGGTTTCTGCAGCTCTGGTTCATGATCTGGCCAGGGGATGTCCCCACCACGCCGTCGAAGGGGCTAATATTCTTCGGGAAATGGAGTTTTTCAGCATTGCCGATATTGTTGAGGTTCATATGGATTACACGGTCAATAAAGAAGCACCGATCACAGAAGCCGAGGTGGTTTTTCTGGCGGATAAATGGATTCAGGAGGATCAAAAAATTAACATGGAAGAACGTTTTCAGGCAAAATTGCAGGAATATGGTACCAATTCCGGTGCTCGGCGGGGTATCCTGAGATGCCGTGATAGTGCCATTGAAGCACAAAAACGCGTTGAAGCCTCTATGGGTTGTACCATTAATGAACTGTGATGCCAGTTTTTATGATTAGTTCAGGAAATAATTAATTTAACCATCAATAGATTGATGAAATGAGGGAGGCGGATATGAATAATAAATTGTTCAAATTTAGTTACACAATCGTGATATTTGTTTTAGCATTATTACTCTCAATATCGGCGGTGTCCGCTGCTGAGTCTTTTGGACCAAAGCCTTTGGAACCGCAGCTTTCCAGCGATGGGAATACGTTATACAACGCCATTCCTGCGGTAGTACTCAGAATGGATATGAATCCCCCTCCCGACCAGGAGCGCATACCAGCGCGGTTTGATATGCTCACCCTACCGGAAACGGCTACCGCAACTTTTTCTATAACTTATGTGGCTAATGGCGGAACTGACCTTTGGGGTAAAACTTGCGCTACTTTCCCGGAGGAAGCAAAAGCCTCTTTTAATGCCGCAGCGGCCTTATGGGGCAGCCTTCTGCAGTCTTCAGTGCCAATAGCTATTAATGCATGCTGGTCAAATTTAAGTGAAAGCGGCATTTTAGGATATTCTGGCGGAGGCGCAAGATTTAGAAATTTTACTGGCGCGCCTCTCACGAATACATGGTATTCGGTATCGTTGGCGAATGCTTTGCATGGTTCAGATCTAAAGTCAAGTGGATTTGACATGCACATTACCTACAACAGCAACTTTACCTGGTATTACGGAACGGATGGCTTAACGCCCAAGGGTAAAGTTGACTTAATGTCGGTTGTTCTACATGAAATAGCGCACGGCCTCAACTTTTCGGGTTCCTTGTTGAATTCGAATGGAACAGGCAGTTGGGGTAATAGTACTGGTTATCCTAATATTTACGATACATTCATGAAAGATGGCGCAGGCAAGCTGCTTATTGATACTGGTGTCTATGCTAATCCCTCCGCTGCGCTGGGCAGAGCTTTGACCTCCAATAACATCTGGTTCCATGGGGCCAAAGCAATGGCGGCCAATAGCGGCCAGCGAGTAAAAGTGTATGCTCCTTCAACATGGAGTTCCGGATCAAGTTACTCCCATTTGGACTACGATACTTTTAAAGGCGGGGAAAACAGGCTGATGGTTTATGCAATATCATCAGGCCTATCTACTCATGATCCAGGCCCTGTTACGTTGGGTATTTTCAAGGACATGGGATGGCCTGATGCAGTAGAGTGCAAGGCAACTTTAAACGAAAGTTTATTGCTCCATATACCCAATCTTTCATATATTGAGACATCATCGTTTTGGGCCGATTTAGTTTATGAGTTCAATCTTAATTATCCTAAGTCGATACTGTTCAGATTGAAAAATTATAATATTATAAAAAATCCTTCTTTCCCATGTGCAGCGTCAACATTATCCGCCGATTTTAAAATCCATATTCCTGATGTTCTGTTTCCGGATGGAACTACTCATCTATGGGTGGACTTGGAATACTATCCGTCTCTTTCTACTGCGGAGAATAGCTACTTTGTAGTTAAGCAATTTGGTGCTGTTTCTGACTGATAACGTTTTCGGGCATCCTTCATGTCCTTGTTGATACTTTCTGAGCCTATCCATTATTTTGAGGCTGCCTGTTTTATATATTTTAGCTCATCAAAAAAGTGTCAACTACTTTTGGGGACAGAAGGATGTCAAAGCCTTTATCATCCACTCCAGGTATTTCACGGCAGCCTAACCGCTTGCTTTTTTAAGGCATGGTGATGATGATTCAAAACCGTTGCTGTGTTTCTCCATCTGCTCTTTTTTTCCTTGTCACCTTCCTGTTCACGGGATATGCCAATGCTGGAAATCAGGTGACCATAGAGGCAGATCAGCAGTACCAGTATGCTGAAATCTGTTTTGCTCGCGGGGATTATGAAACCGCGATCGGGGAATACAAACGTTTTATGCATTTTTTCCCGGAGGATACGCGGGTGGAAAAAGCCATGTTTTCCATCGCAATGTCCGATTTTCACAGGGAGCGTTTTCAGGAAGCCATAACGGCCTTCACTGAAATCCAAAATCGATTTCCGAATACACCGTTGTCCGTCCAGTCCGCCTTCATGATTTCTGGCTGCTGTCTGCGACTGCATGACACGGGAAATGCGATCATCACCCTTCATAACTTGCTGATGCAGACTGATGATACTGATGTCCGGGATGAAGCTCAAAATGCGATGGGCTGGATTTATATTGAACGCGGAGAATTTGAAAAGGCAATGTCGGTTTTTCAGAAAATCAGTCTGAAGAACCAGAGCCGGTATGTCGTGGATATGCTCTCAACAGAGCTGGAAAAAGACGTGTTGCTTCCCAGGAAAAATCCCCAGGTGGCAGGTGTTTTGTCCATTCTGCCGGGTGGCGGTTTTTTTTACTGCGAACGCTATCAGGACGCACTGGTAGCGTTTTTGTTGAATGGCGCCCTGATTTTGGCCTCATGGGAGGCTTTTGGTCAGGGAAACCCCGCTCTTGGTAGCGTTATTGCTGCGGTTGAATTTGGGTTTTACGCGGGAAATATTTACGGTGGTATCACCAGCGCACATAAATTCAACGATAAAAAAATCAAAGGATTTATTGAATCTTTGAAAGAAAAAACCAAAATAGGAGTTTCAGGCATCAGAGGCGGTCTCCAGCTTTCTGTACAAATTCCTTTCTAATCAGTATGGATATACTGCGAACGGACATAATCTTAACTTTTGAACCCCCACCCCAACCCTCCCCCGCTGGGAGAGGGAGCATAATAATTTTTTTTTGGAGTTGCCTTAGCCTTTGACAACTGCGATAGGACGAAGTCTGGCCACTTTTCTGGAAATGCCGGCGCCGTGAACAGCATCCACCACCTGGGAAACATCTTTATAGGCATCTGGCATTTCCTCTGATAGCGTGGACCTTCCAGTCCACCGCACCAGAATGCCCTTGTCTTCCAGCTCCCTGTGAATGGAGCGGCCCTTACTGGCCTTCTTGGCGGCGGTCCGACTAAGTACGCGGCCTGCGCCGTGGCAGGTGGATCCAAAGGTCTCGACCATGGCCTTTTCTGTTCCTACCAGAACGTAGGAAGCTGTTCCCATGTCTCCGGGGACGATTACAGGCTGACCAATTTGGCGATAATTTCCGAGAAGGGAAGGATGTCCCGGCGGAAAAGAGCGGGTAGCGCCTTTTCGATGAACGCAGACGGTCTGGGTTTTGCCGCTTATCTCATGAACTTCCTTTTTGGCGATATTGTGGCAAACATCATAGATCAAACGAAACCCCAGGTTTTTCGGCCCGATTCCCAAAATGTTTTCAATAATTCTTTTGCTGTGGTGCATCAGAACCTGACGGTTTGCCCATGCGTAATTGGCGGCGCAGGACATGGCCCTGAAATAGCTCATGCCTTCCTCGGAGCCGATCATGGCGCAGGCCAGTTGCCGGTCCGCAAGCCGGAATTCGAGCTTGTGGGACAGCTTGTTCATCAGCGCCAGATAATCATCGCAGACCTGATATCCCAGACCCCTGGACCCTGAATGCAACATCACGGTGACCTGGCCTTCAAACAGGCCAAATCCTCTTGCGGTATCCTGGTCAAAAATGGCATCCACCACGCCAATCTCAAGGAAATGATTTCCGGAACCAAGGGTGCCGAGCTGTTTTCTGCCCCGGTCAAGGGCCCGCTCGCTGATTTCGGAAGGGTCTGCATCGGGCAGGCATCCGCCATCTTCGGTGTGATCCAGGTCGGCCTCTTCTCCAAGACCCTGGCGAACCGCCCACTGGCTACCGGTTTTCAGAACCTGTTTTTCATCGGATGCGGACAACTTTACTGAACCGGTCGATCCGACACCGCAGGGAATGTTCTGGTACAAAGCATTTACCAGCGCTTCGAGCTTGGGACGAACCTCCGATTCCGTAAGAGAAGTGCCGGCCAGGCGCACTCCGCAGTTGATGTCGTAACCAACGCCTCCCGGAGATATTATGCCGGATTCCCAGTCAAAAGCCGCAACCCCGCCGATGGGAAATCCATAGCCCCAGTGCATGTCCGGCATGGCCATGGATGCCTTGATGATTCCGGGAAGGGTCGCAACATTGGCCACCTGCGTAAAAGCTTCCTGACTGTCTTCGGCCGTCAGCAGGGAAGAGCTGGCATACACAATACCCGGAACCCGCATGTCCCCGGTTTGGGGAATCTCCCACCGGTAGTCGTCAATCTGTTTCAGTGCGATCGTCATAGTTGTCCTTGTTGTCAAAACCCCAGAGATTGCTGTTTGGATTTGGTCGAATGGTGAATTGTCGTTGCTGTTTCGGAAAGAGATTGGTCCGAAATTTTGGAGAGTTTTTTGGCATTGCAAAATATAAACTGGTGTTCTGTGGTGATCAGCGCCTTACTCCTTTATTTGATCAAACATCTAAAATGACAATGGCTTCCCACCCTATTGGAGTGTTGGTTACCTGAATGCGATGATAGGTGACGGCCTTGATTTCATGGTTCAGTCGGTGTTTTGCGGCATCAAATGCGCCAACGCTAATTCTTGCGCTCAACTGGTATTCATAAATTTCTATCACCTTGATTTTCTTTACTATCAGTTCCTTTCCTGACCAGAAGTGAAGGAGTTCCCGTAGCCAGTTGACCATGAGATCCGCCCAGTCTGATCCGGTTACCTGAACCGGATATTCGAAGCCAGGTTTTACGAGGCTGACATCAGCAATCAGATCGAAAAGAGCCAACCCGGCGTTTTCAAAAAGCCCTTTTAAATCCTTCCCAAATACCTGAATACCGCAGTCTGCTGTCGGGTCGATGCGTCTGTAAATCATTTTTGGTCCTAATATACTGTCAACGGTCATAATCTTAACTTTTGAACCCCCACCCCAACCCTTCACCGCTGGGGGAGGAAAGCGCAGGTGGAGCCGGCATCCTGCCGGCTGCTGCAGCAGGCAGGATGCCGACTCTACGACGAAAGATTACGCCTGTTCGCAGTATATGTCAAATCGGTTCGATCTCGGCAAGTTGTTGATCAAACAGTTTTTTACCTGTCTCATAAGAGGCGGTGAGGGTTTCCAGTTCGCCAAAAAGGCATTCAATCAGTTGCTGGGAATGATGGATTTCCTGGGAAAGCTTGACGATTCTGGGGCCGTCATTTTCCTGGGTTGCGGCCATCATGGCATCGCTGAAATTAGCGATTTTGGCTTCATGGTGTTCGATTTCGGTTTCAATGGCGGAAAGACGGGTTTCCATGGGCTTCAGACTTTTGGATCTGCGGGTAATAATTTCAGAGCGAAGTTTGCGCATTTTTTTTGAAGACGGCCGATCCATGGAAGGTGCTTCCAGAAGCTTCACTGATTCCGAAGCTTCATCCTCCCACCCGTTTTTATCCAGAAACCGCTGATATCCGCCTTCAAACATGGATACCCCGTTATGGTGAAAGACAATAAGGCGTTCAGCCAGGGCATGCAGGAATAGTTCATTGTGTGTGACCATGATCACCGTCCCGTCAAAACTGTCGATGGCTTCCAGAAGTGCATCGCAGGACTCCATATCCAGATGGTTGGTGGGTTCATCGAGGAGCAGCAGATTTACCGGCGTAACCAGAATCTTTCCCAGCATAACCCGGCTTTTTTCGCCGCCGGAAAGAACGGCGATTTTCTTTAGAGCAGTTTCGCCGCCAAACATCATGGCTCCACAGATGTTTCGGGCAAGTTGACGGTCCACATGAGGATGGGAAAAGAGAATTTCTTCCTCAACGGTCCGGCTGTCCACCAGCGACTGAATATTGGTTTGTTCAAAAATGCCGGAAACGATTGCCGGATGAAAAACAATATCGCCTTTCTGGGGAGTCAGGGAGCCGGCCAGAAGCTTGAGCAGAGTTGTTTTGCCTTTGCCGTTTTTCCCGATCACGCAAATCCGCTCTCCGGATTGTATCGAAAAATCAAGGTTTTGGATCAGGGGTGTATTGGAGTCGAAGCCAAAGTCGAGATCATGGACCGTCAACACATGCTTGGCGGAAAAGGGTTGGGTCTGAAATGAAAATTCGAGGTTTTTGGCCTTGTCCAGTTTTTCCTGCCGGGTCATCCTGGAAAGAGTCTTGATGCGGGACTGCACCATGTTGGCCAGCCTGGCCTTGGCCCTGAACCGTGAGATGAACAGCTCAATGTCTTTGCGGCGCTTTTCATCGTTCAGCCGGGTTTTTTCGTACACTTCCTCATCCAGGGCAATCTGGGCATAGTATTTTCCGGTGTCTCCTGCGATCTTTCGGACTTTCTGGCGATGAATTCCCAGTGTATGGGTTACCAGCTTGTCCATGAAACTGCGGTCGTGGGTGATGAGCATCAGCTCGTGGGGCCAGTTGAGCAGAAATCGCTCAATCCATCGAATGGAGGTAATGTCCAGATAATTGGTGGGTTCATCCAGAAGCAGCAGGTCCGGCTCCGAGACCAATGCCTTTGCCAAATTCAGGCGGACCTGAAAGCCGCCGGAAAACGTTTCCGGAGGCTGCTGCATGTCGGCAAGGGAAAAGCCCAGACCCGCCAGAATTTTTTCGGCTTTCCAGGAATGATCCTTTTCGCTGTCCGTCAGGCCAGTCATGGCCTCTTTCAGAACCGTCCGCATCGAAAAATCGATGTGCTGCTGAACATAGCCGATGCGGTAATTCTTCGGTGTCAGAATGGTTCCTGAATCCGCCTGATCCATACCGGCAACCAGCCTGAACAATGTGGTTTTCCCATGACCATTTCGACCAACCAGGCCGATCCGCTCGCGAGAATTGAGTTTAAAGCTGATACCGTCAAAAAGAAGATATTTTCCAAAACTTTTAGTAAGATTTTCAACACTGATCATGGATAAACTTTCTGTAAATATCCAAAGGGTTAGACCTATAGAAGTATGAAGTATGAAGTATGAAAAAACCTTCATACTTCATACTTTCGTTATCAGCCCCATTCATTTTTTCTGTTTATAACAAACATGTAAACAACAATCAAGATTATCGGCGTAAGTACAGATCAGCAGCGCATAGCAAGGTAATCTGTTTTTTTGCAAAATGGGTTGGGTTATGTTGGAGTGATTGGGTCTGAGCGGCGCGGTCAATTTATTAATTAATGATTTTGGTTGCATCCAGAGACATATTGTCTCTGGTAAATTTATTCACTATGCTTTTCACATAGTTCTTGATAATGATCAGTGGGTTATTGACTTTATGAACAATATTTTCAGACATTGATGGTGCAGCAATCAGTTGCTTCAATTGCGCTTGTTTCAACTGAGACCGCCCGATATGATGAACACGAATAGCGACAGCGGCTTGATCCGCCAGCATTTGAAGGAGTTTGAATTGAGATCCGAGGCTTGAAAATTCCATGATATCCAGACCAAGTACAATCACACCTACATTTTCGTTATATGCGACCATGGGGATACAGGCGATTCCATCCTTGCCTGAAAGTCGAATGATTTGTTTATCCAATATGCTGGGTGCAGGGTCCGTGGACCGGTTGAAGGAGTCGGTGATCATTCGAGTTTGAAGACATTCAATCAACAGACTTTCTTCCATCCTAATCGGGACAATCAGTTCTTTGATTACAGAGGATTTCGTGGCATCCTGAAGTGTAACCCCCCGAAGACCGTTGTTCTCAAGGTCGTAGGCAAAGAAATGAATCGAGGTGAATCCAAAAAGGATATGGAGACCTTGAGATGTTTCCCTCCATATCGCAGTTTCATCGGTTGCACCCACCAGATTCTGGACGGTACTTAGTAATAGCGACCGATCCCGCACTTCTTTGGTAAGGAGTATTTCACTTGCGCGATCATCTTCCGAATACTCAAAACCATTGGCCTTGAATGGCTCTATCTCAATGTCTAAAGATTCGGCCATTGTTCTAAGTTCTTCATCTGCCCGGCGCAAGAATTCTTCAGCATCAGATTGAGTAAATCCAAATATCTTTTGAGACGCAGATAAGCCTTCTTTGATTTTCTGATCGGAATTATTGCTCAATAAATTCGCCACATATACAAATTGGGCTAAAGGAGGCGCGTTTAGCATACTGTACTGAGAATGGTGGTGACAAAGAACCGCATCGGCGATATCGTGTTGAAAATTCCATTCTTTCAGCAGCCAGGCTCCGATTTCAGCGTGATTGGCGCCCAACTGGGTTTCCCCTGCCAGAATTAAGTCGGGTTGGTCCTTTCGTTTTTCCAGTAGATCCGCATATTGTGCCGGAAAATTTATCCAAAGAATGATCTTGCCGAGGTCGTGGAGCATTCCGAATAAGAAAGCTTCATCCGGATCATGGAATTTCAGTTTCTGTGCGATCAATTTTGCCAGGATTGCACACTTTAATGAGTGCCACCAGAAGTGTTTTAAATTAAAGCCTGCTCGCGATTTGACTTTATGGAAAACTTCGTGAACAGAACTGCAGATGGCGATGTTCTTGATGGCATTCGTACCTATAAAGGTGACGGCTCCATCAACGCTGCTGATCTTGTTATTTTTTGAATAATACGCAGAGTTTACCAGTCTTAGAAGCTGGCTGGTAAGCGCCGGATCTTTTTCGATGATCCTGGATATTTCTTTTAGGCTGCCACTGTCCGCATCGCAGGCTTTGATCAGTTGCAGAAGAATATGGGGAAGCGTCGGAATGTGCTTTAATTTGGTCAGTTTGTCCGATAAAGATTTGTCGAAATGCATAAAGCGAAAATCCTCATATTAAAGGGGGGACACAATTGGTGTTTTGCCGAAAGAGGAATCCAGCACCAAACTAAGGTCAGCTTACGGCTAAAAATGTACAAGCAATTGGCATACCGGAATATTTAATAAAAACAATTTTATCAGCAATACACTGGAAATTAACCATCTGCTTATTTGAAAAAGCGATTCGAATAACCATATTGGGTGGGTGTTTATCTGCTGATTGCGCGTCATGTATCATCGTCTGGTTAAAGAAGAGATTTCACCTAAAACACCGAATGCAAAACGAGAGTTATCGGCAAAAATTGTAAAATTTCAACGATATTTCGTATCATCCTTACATTTCAAGTTTCATCAGAGCAATATCAATCAGATCGGCAACAGATAGGCAGACATGCTTATGAAGTTTTCCGATTAACGGATATCTGTAGCTGAAAAAAAAAGATTCTGACATTATTCACCGAGCCGTTCAAAGTGTTACCAGCTTTCATGGAACAACTCGAATTCTCCCAGATTGCGGAGCCTTCCAATTATTTCACGGGTGTCGAAATTGCGGGATGTGAAGAAATCAAAATCAACAGACTGCCGATGTCCGATATGAAGTGCCAGAGATGTACCTCCAACTAAATAAAAAGGTTCTATCCACTGATGACGGACAAGCTGATCCCATAGTAATTTTCTGATTATAACGGATTTGGGGGTTGATTGTATTATCAATAGGTTATAAGTATTGCTGATTTATTGCATAAGGTTTGCATGGTAAGAGTAACATGTTGTATTTATAATAAAAATAATAGTAATTGAAAATATATTTCAAATTATTTTTCAAGATGGCATGTTGAAATCCCCCAAATCCGTTATAATCAGGAAAACTTCAAGCTGCGACTGTTTGCAGGGTATGGTTTTCCCACTAATCCGCGATGAACCACTTTTTGACTGCGGCAAGATACACAGCGTTAATCGGGATTTGCTTAAGGAAAAGGTGGTGAAGGGACGGCTCAGGCTTCTGATTTTCACTATTAAAAACCTTACTGCATCCCCTTTCGGGGAAGCCATTTATCCAGCACCTTCGCCAACGCCTGGAGCGATACCGGCTTGGTGATGTAGTCGTTCATGCCAGCCTCAAGGCAGCGCTCCCGGTCGCCATGCATGGCGTTAGCCGTCATGGCGATAATCGGAATGGTATGTGGTAGGTGAACTCCGCCGTCATCATTAGTAATGCCTGATTCGTAGTTCCTGATTATCCTTGTCGCCTCCAATCCGTCCATTTCGGGCATCTGAACGTCCATCAGCACCAGGTCGTAGGGCAGGGTCGCCAAGGTGGTGAGCGCTTCCGCTCCGTTGGCTACTGCATCTGCGCGCAGACCCAGTTTCTTCAGGATGCCCAGCGCCACCATTTGATTGGTGATGTTGTCCTCGGCCAGCAAAATGCGCGCCTTGCGGCCGGCGAACAGATAGATCATCTCGCGGGCAGTGTGGCGCGTGGTGATCGGCTGCTGCATCGGCGCTGTTCCATCCAGATTTGTCAACGCCAGAGATAGCACCATCTTCAGTTCCTGGTGCCGTACTGGCTTGGTCGTGTATGCTGCAAAACCAATTTCCTGGAAACGCTTGGCATCGCCCCGCATTCCCATGGATGTTAGCATCACCATCCTGGTGTCAGTCAGAAATTTGTCCGCCTTGATTGATCGACCAACGTCCTCGCCGTTCATGTCCGGCATTTGCATGTCGATCACGGCAATGCGGAAGGGGTCGTTCTCTTCCAGCGCCAGGTAGAGGGCGCGGAGAGCACTTGGGCCGTCCTGCTTATCCATCGGGCGCATGCCCCATGAGACCATACGGGTGGACAAAATTTCGCAGTTGGTGACGTTATCATCTACAATTAATACATGTACATTGTGCAGGTCGGCGGGCTGAATACTTTCCGCATGCGCCTCCGCAGCTTGTTTCTCAAAGCGTGCGGTGAACCAGAACTCCGAGCCTTTGCCTTCTTCGCTGCTAACACCAGACTCACCACCCATCAGCTCGGACAGTTGTTTGGAGATAGCCAGGCCCAGCCCGGTGCCACCGTATTGCCGAGTGGTTGCGGTATCCACCTGGCTGAACTTGTCGAAAAGCAGGCCGATTTTGTCTTTGGGAATGCCGATACCCGTGTCGCGCACCGAAAAGCGCAGAAGTACAGTTTCGCCCTCCCACTGCTCCATGCTCCCTTCTTTCAGTGATACGCTGACCACAACCTCGCCTGCATGGGTGAACTTGACAGCGTTACCCGCCAGGTTGGTGAGAACCTGGCGCAGACGGCCCGGATCACCGCGCAATAGAGTCGGCACATTCAGATCAGCGGAGCAGAGCAGCTCCAACCCCTTCTCGTGCGCCCGCATGGCCAAGGTGGCTGCAAAGTCGTCCAGCAGGCTCGACAGATCGAAGTCCATCGTCTCCAGGTCGAATTTCTTTGCCTCGATCTTGGAGAAATCAAGAATGTCGTTTATCAGACAGAGCAGAGATTCACCGCTGGCGCGCACGATTTCGGTATAGCGTCGCTGATCATCGTCAAGTTCGGTATCCAACAACAGCCCGGTCATGCCGATAACCCCATTCATGGGGGTTCTGATCTCATGACTCATGTTGGCCAGGAACTCGCTTTTGGCGGCGCTGCCGGCGTTGGCGGCCTCCATCAAACGCAGCGATTGCTCCAACGACACCTGCAAGCGGCCGTTGGCCTCCTGGAGCTGATTGGATTGCTGCTTGAGCGAGGTCATCATCAGCGCAATCTGCGTGATCGAGGGGCGGAACACGAGCAGGAATTCCAGCAGCAGAACCAGCAACCCAACCACCAGTATGATCCAGTCCAGGCTCTGCATCGAGCTAATCCGATCCTTGGCCTCCTTGTCAAACTGGAAGGTGATCTTGTCCATCAGTTCCAGGAATCGTGACTCGTTGCGCAGCATCACATCCACCGTAGCATGAACGGTGGCTGGGACGCAATGTCCCTCCTTCACTTGCGCCAGCAGACCTTCCAAAGCATCTGACATGGCGGCGTGGAACGGTTCCATCTCTGCGAACAGCGCCGTGATTTCCGCAGAGTTCCGCCGCGTCGGCAAACCCATTTGCTCATTGCCGTATTGCAGGCCCAGGTGGGCCATATTCCACGAGGCAAAGGATTCGGAAATCTCCTCAATCCTGTTCGTTTGATCCTCGTATTCGGTCACATATCCCAAGGCCAAAACGCACTTGGTCAGGCGCTGGCTTAGCATCCGCTGCCGGCCGGAGAGGTTTATGACCCGCGAGTCACTACCGTTGAGCTGGATGGCGTACTGCATCATCAAGGACGAGGACAGAATTGTTAGAGCAATGAAAGTAAGGGCGATACCGTAGATCACCCTGAAGTTATGCAAACGCTTTTCTTTATTTTCCTCTGGCATGATAGCGGCCTTTATGCATTAGCTTGGCTAAACGATATGTGGATGCCGGCCAGATATTCCCCGAGTATCTGCGCCTGATGAATTCCTACGGGCGATAGCCGGTCATATTTATTTTGCCCGAAAGAGACCTGACCTTGTCGAATTAAATAGAGAATTTCCATGATCTTCAAATACTCACAAGAAGAAGCAATGTCAAGGAAAAGAAACCACTGTTCGTTTTGTGATTGACTCATATTCGTCAATTCATTAGGAGGTGGTACTTAACAGGTAGTGGTAATTTTTTAATTTATAAAACAAATACTTATGGCAATATCATCAAGTTCAACAATAACCCGGAAGAAGGCCGGAGCTGGCATCACCAAACAGGAAATGCAGCGAGGCGGAAGCCGAGGATGATGTAGCTGTAGCTGGGGCTGCACCTGAAGCGGATGGCTGACCGGCAGTAGTCAGCGCCGTAGAACCAGCTCCCGCCGCGGAACACACGGCGGATACCAGATGATAGCCCGGCAGGATCGGTCACTGAACCCTGCGAATAGTCTCCATACCAATCCTGGCACCACTCCCACACGTTGCCGTGCATATCATACAAACCCCAGGCATTGGGCTTTTTTTCCCCCACAGGATGTGTTTTCTGTTCTGAATTGTTGTTGTACCACGCGTATTCTCCCAAAAGATTTTCATCATCCCCAAAGCAATAGGTTTCGGAACTTCCGGACCGACATGCATATTCCCACTCTGCCTCTGTGGGCAGCCGATACAGGTTTTCTCCTGTTCTTTCATTTAAATTCGTGATGAGTTCCTGAGCATCTTCCCAGGAAACCTGATCAACTGGATGGTTTTCTCCCTTGAAATGGCTTGGATTGTTTCCCATGATGGCTTGCCACAGCGTCTGGGTAACGGGATACCGCGCCAAATAAAAATCTTTGGTCAGAGTCACCTGATGCAGCGTCCCCTGCTCTCCCATAAGAAAAGTTCCGGCTGGTATGCGGCAAAAATCCATGCTGGCAATTACCGGACCATTTAAAGAACGAATTTCAAACCGTTCGACATCAGTGGCGTATTTCCTCAATATTTTCTTTTCCACCATGCGGGTTTTGGTTTCCATATCACATGCCATCTTCCGGAAAGACGCGTCGGGTTTGACGCACACTCTTTCCTGATACGTTTCTGCTTCCAGAACCACCTGTTCAGCAGAGGTGATAACAACCGGCAGTTTTGAGATCAACAGCCTCTCTTTTCCGGCGATCTTGTTCCACCCGGCATCCAATCCCAAAATATCCATCAATGGCCAGGATGTGCCTTCAGCCAACAATTTTTCCAGACTATTTTTCACCCCAGTTGAGCCTTTAGTAAGCTTATATCCACGAAGGGTTTCAATCGCCTTGGTGATTTTTGGCGCAAGTTGGCGGTACTTTTCCCGGCGCATGGCCTCCAGAAAATTTCGAAGCTTCGCATCATGTTTCTTGAAATCACCATCCCCTGCGGCCTTGAGGACGTAGAACCGGTCGGATTCGATGGCTTTGCCAAGAAGCGATAGGGCCTTTTGAGCGTTTCCCTGGGCCATGAGTACTTTGGCCGCCTGGAAAAACGCCTCAGCAAGGCCCGGATGTACAGACATTGCCTGCTCGGTATGAGCCAGTGCATCGGCCATTTTTCCCTGGCAATAGCTTGCCCAGCCAGCGGACAAAAAGGCGCGACCCGCATCTTGGGGATAATCAGTTTTGGCGTAGCGGGCGGCAGCCAAAAAAGCTTGCTCAGCCTCAGCTAATTTTACGAGGGAAAAATCGCATTCTGTAAAACCCAGACGGATAATGCCGCGCAGGTAATGGAATCGCCATTCCAGCCTGTAGCCTGGTGAGGTGTGATCACCCGAAACGGCTTTATCCAATTCTTTCAAAGTCTCCTTGTAGAGCCCCTGCCGAAAAGATTCGCGCGCGATCTCGAAGTGGTTGAAAGCCGCTGTATGCAAAGGGGTCTTGGCGACTTTCACCAATTCGGAAAGGGTGTCGTTCATGTGCCCGAGCTGCGCGAGCATCTCGGAAAAACCCCAGTGGAACATGGCGTTCAATTCCGATACGCCGGAAGAAATTTCGGTGATGCCGTAACTCAGCATCTCGAAACCTTCCTGCGCGGCGCGCGTCGATTGTTCTGCAACAGTGATTTGCTCCCGCGCCAGCGCTTCCTGAGAAGCAACGATTTCCAGCATCTGCCGTGATATCTCCATGTAAACCCGGCGACCAGCTTCCCGTGACGCTCCGGTGATGTCCCCCACGAATTGTTTGGCTTGGATATAATCCTGATAGGACAGGCGGGAACCCCACACATAATTGGACATGATTTACCTCTCTTTGATCGAACATGAATCAGCGGACTAATTGTATGTCGGATGAGCCTCTTGCAAAAATATATTAGCTATAGCACATATCATCGCCGTTCCATTGAAAGCTTCTTTTCGGGGATAAAAAGGCCGCTTTAAGGCCCTTTTTACCCTCAAATATTTATTTAATGATGTGAATTTTCAGTGAAATAGCTTGGTCTGACCCGCATTAAAGCTGTTTCATTATATCCGATGTAACGACCGAGAAGTCAATGTTTTTTGATACAACATGATAAAGGGCCACCCACATAAGCTGGATCGCTTTTACTCTCAAGTACTTACTGGAGCAGCCAATCTGTCTCGCCTTATGTGGGTAGCCTCAAAAGGTGTCTTTCTTAAATTCGATCACCCCATATATGAAAATGATACTTCCCCCTTTGGAAAAGGGGGATCGAGGGGGATTTTTCAGGTGGATAGCCTCCTAAATCCCCCCTGGCCCCCCTTTTCCAAAGGGGGGAATCCTTTGAAATCACAAACAACATTAAGATTGCATAATTTTCCAGTTGCTCTCCGGAGTTCAGAAAGGTAAAATCACAGATGATCAGAATTTCAAGAATCTGATGCTGGGTTACCCAGTGCAGTCCCTGAAATTTTTTACCGAGAAAGAAGCCGGATCGGATCAGAAAACATCGCACTTATCTGCGGTTGGAGGGAGTTTCATGACAACGATTTAGAGGATACAGACATGACAGACGAAATCAGCATAGGTGAAAGTTTGGTCGGGCAGAAACTGCCGCGTGATGCAGAACTTATCATAACAACCTTTCTACCGAATTTGAGGCATCTGGAAAGTCGGTTTGATCAAACCGATTTGAATATTAAAGATCTGAGTATCGGAGTTAAAGATACCAATAACCGACTGATTGCGCTTGAAAAGCGGATGGATTATTTTGAAGTTCAGGTGGACAAGCGTTTTGAACAGGTGGACAAGCGTTTCGAACAGATGGACAGGCGTTTTGAACAGGTGGACAATCGTTTTGAACAGGTGGACAGGCGTTTTGAACAGGTGGACAGGTGTTTCGAACAAGTGGACAGGCGTTTTGAGCTGGTGGATAAACGATTCGACCAGATTACCGGTGAACTGAAAGATTTCAAAAGCGATGTCAACCGGCGTTTTGAGCTGGTGGATAAACGCTTCGATCAGCTTACCGGAGAACTGAAAGACTTCAAAAGCGATGTGAGCCGGCATTTTGAACAGATCGCTGCATCCATTGAGCGTATGGGAGACAAACTGGATGTCCGAGATGCCCGGCAGCGCTCATTTACACTGCAGATGTTCGGAATAGCGATCAGCGTATCGTTTTTAGGTGCATTGGGAATCTTGGCCAAGTCTTTTGGCATTATATAGTTCGGATTCATATTCAGTACTCACAATAGCCTGATTTTCGGCTGTTTGAAGGATGCCGAGAAACGCTATGATACTTTTAAAATTGCCAAATCATCATAAGGGGACATTATATGAGTTGCATAACAGACATTTTGGTTATTGACGATGACAAGGATCTGGTGGAGTCCATGCGTATCATTCTGGAAAGTCGCCAGTATGGGGTCCGCGTGGCCTATAATGGGAAACAGGGTTATGAGAAAATTGAAGCCAAGATTCCGGATATGATCATTCTGGATGTGATGATGGCGACCGATACCGATGGATTTGATCTGGCGTATAAACTCAAGCATCAACTTGAGTACCGGAATATCCCCATCATCATGGCCACGTCATTTCCTCAGAAAATGGCTGAAGAAGGCTCGGAGAAATTTCAACACATTCTGGGCGAATCCTGGCCCATTTCCCATTTTATTGAAAAGCCCATCGATCCCGAAGACCTGCTGATCGTCATGGAAAAAATTCTTACTGAACATAAAATGGAAATGAATCAATCTTCAGTCTGACCTCTGGGCCGTCCGATAAGATTACGATCATTCGGTAAGATTGCAGTCATTCGGTCATGCCTATGTTTACTTTCTTGCGGGAGATCAACCAATGCAACCGGGATATGTACTGGTCAAGGAACAGTTGTTCTTCCGTAAGGAGCTGATCGAACGGCTCCCCTGGCTGATCAGGCTCAGATGGGCTGTGGTTGTATTCGGTTTTGCAGGGTGCGGCGCAAGTTATTTATTTTGGCAATGGCTGCCACTGCCTTTGTTGGTTCTTCTTTCAGGTGTTTTTTGCTATAATCTGCTGTTTCTGTTTATATGGAGAAGACTCTCGCCTTTTAAATCACAAGGTGTGCATCCCGACTCCGATTCGTCCTTCATTCGCGCCCAGGATGTTCTTCGATTCAACATTTTCGCCCATACTCAGATTTCGCTCGACCTTTTAGCACTTTGCCTGGCGATATGGTATTCGGGCGGTGTATGTAGCCCGCTGGCGTTGTTTGTAATCTTTCATATCATTTTGACGGGCATCCTGCTGCAGCCGTTGAGTTGCTATCTTTACGGGGTTCTGGTTTTGCTGGCCCTGGGAGTGCTTCTATGGCTTCAGCAAGGGGTGCATTCTCCCATCTTTCCTTTATGGTATCAGCATGTTATATTGCCTCACGATGGCAACTCGGTCGCCAATGATTTTATTGGCATAGTCCGTTATGCAACATTGGTCGCAGCGGTTTTGATCACGGCATTTCTGGTGACAACCCTCAAACTGAGCCTCAGAACCAAAGGCAGAGAACTGCTGAGGCTCTCCAAAGCACTGGATGCCAGTAACACCAAGCTGACAGCCCTCTACGATATGGTCAAGGAAATGGGAATGAGTACGGAGTCCAAAGTCCTAATGGATTCGGCTACCCGCCTGGCTGCAGGCATCATGGGAGTAAAGGCTTGCTCCATCAAATTACTGGATGAGCAGCACAAGAAACTTCGGTTCGCCTCAACTTATGGACTTAGCGAAGATTACATCAAATCCAAAGAGAGCATTGATATTCAAAAGAGTCCGATCAATCGAAAAATCATTGATGGTGCTGTTTATGCCATCGGCCATATCGAGGAACGTGACTATTTTGCATATCCCGAAGATATCCGGCAAGAGGGAATTGCGTCCCTGATTTGCCTTCCCCTTCGTGTGGAAAAGAGAATTCTCGGAGTCTTCTGCGTTTACAGCGGTGCTGGTGCCTCTTTTACAGAAAGCGATGTGCAGTTCTTTGCGCTGATGGCGGACCTGACCGCAATGGAAATCGAAAAACTCAACACGCAACTCAACCGGATATGGTTTTTGCAAAAGGCCGCTCATCAACTGCGCTCTCCCCTGCATGCGGTTATCAGTATGCTCAAGATACTGCAAAAGGGTTATCTGGGTGAAATGAACGTCAAGCAGGAAGAAACCGTACAACGCTGCGAAAAGCGTCTGGAACTGTTGGACAGCCTGGTTAAGGACCTTCTCAGTCTGAGCATCCGTCGGACTGCTTTGAACCCTGATGCGCTGCATCGGGTTCAGGCTCCGGAGGTTCTTCGGGTTTTGTCTGGTCTGTTTGAGTCTCAGGCGCGGGAAAAAACCATAGACATCATCTTTCGGATTGATGAGAATCTGCCCGCTGTTATGGCCACCGACCGGCTGCTGGACGACCTGTTCACCAATCTGATTTCCAATGCTCTGAAATATACGCCGCCAGGCGGAAAGGTGACAGTTTGCCTGACTCGCGCCGAGGAAGGCGGCATCCGGCTGGAAGTGACAGATACCGGCATCGGCATTCCCGAACAAGATTTTTCGCGATTGTTTTCAGAATTTTACAGGGCGGAAAATGCCAAAGATTTTACAGAAACGGGAACGGGATTGGGGCTGGTGATTGTCAAAGAAATTCTGGATCAACTGAAAGGCGCTATTTCTGTCAGCAGCCGCATCGGTGAGGGCAGTACGTTTGTCTGCCACCTTCCCTAAAGAAGGGGGCGGATGCAGTTTTTTTCCTGCCTCCTGTCAAAGAGTGATCTCGACAGCACATTTTTTTTTTGCTTTTTTGTTTTTATCATGCTTTACTACGGTAGAAAATGCTCAAGATCAAAGAGGTGTTTCTTCACAGGTTGGATCGGCTTGACACGCTATGCAAACTTCGTTCATGCCGTGACTTAATCCCCAGATTGGGAGGATAAAAATACCATGAAAGAACTTACTTACGTCCTTATCTTTTTGCCATTTATTGCGTCGTTGACCTGTTTTTTTAAAATACCCAGCCAGGTAAGGTCGTTCATGATTCTGACAACCGGCTGCATTCTGATTGTAAGTTCATTGCTTCTTATCCCATACGTTCCATTCGCATTTACACCTCAAATCCTTTTCGGACTTGGGGTGCATGATCTCATTCGGGTTCCGGATTTTATTCTGATGTTCGCCATACTGTATTTCGGATTCAAGCATCGCAGTCTGCTGGTCATTGTTCCAGCCGTTTTACAGATCGTTTTGGTGGTCTGGTTCGAGATAATAATATCTTCTGGAATGATTGAGGGCCAACAGATGTTCCGGTCTGTCACTCAGGCTTTTTATTGTGATAATCTCTCGCTTATCATGGTTCTGATCATTTCCATTATAGGCTCAATCATCTGTTTTCAAGCCATTCCCTATATGAAAAACCACGAAGAACACCTGAAGCTGTCAACATCTAAGCAGCCCCGCTTTTTCTTTGTCATGCTGTTTTTTCTGGGTGTCATGAACGGTCTGGTGCTGTCAAATGATATGATTGTTATCCACTTCTTCCTCGCAGCCACAACACTCTGCTCTTTTCTGCTAATCGGACATGACGGAAACAAAGAGGCCATCCGGAATTCCGTGAGGGCTTTGTGGATGAACAATCTGGGCTGCCTGGCTTTCACTGTGGCGATGATGATGATCTATCACAACCTGGGCAGCACCGACGTGCAGCAGATTATCCGTACGCCTCCCGGCACCGGACTTTCCTTTCTGGCATTGGCGCTTCTTTGTTTTGCATCATTCACCAAATCCGCTCAATTTCCCATGCAAAGCTGGTTGATAGGAGCAATGGTCGCGCCGACACCGGTCTCCGCCCTTTTGCATTCCAGCACCATGGTAAAGGTCGGTGTATATCTGGTGCTTCGACTGGCTCCGGCCATGCACGGAAGTTTTTTGAGTCAATGCATAGCCCTCTTTGGCGCATTCACCTTTCTGGCCGCCGCCGGGCTGGCGGTTGGGCAGAGCAATGGCAAAAAAGTACTGGCCTATTCCACCATAAGCAATCTGGGGCTTATTTTTGCATGTGCTGGCCTCAATACTCCAGAGTCCATAACCGCAGCTATTCTGCTCATTATTTTCCACGCCATAACCAAAGCATTGCTTTTTCTCTGTGTGGGTACGATTGAACAGCATATTGAAAGCCGCGATATCGAAGACATGCGCGGTTTGTATTCCAAAATGCCCTTGACGGCGCTAATTACGGTAATGGGTGTTGTGATGATGATAATGCCGCCATTTGGCCTGCTCCTTGGCAAATGGATGGCCATGGAGGCTGCCGCCAGGAATATTTTTGTAATCATCCTTGCAGCAATTGGCAGCGCTCTTACTGCCATGTACTGGGCAAGATGGGCGGGAACACTGATGAGCGATCCATTTGCAGGAAAGTTCAAGCTCGAGAAGCAGCCAGTGGTCACCTGGGCTGCTTTATTGTCGCTTTGCGCGGGAGCAGGGATTCTGAGCATTGCAGTGCCATGGTTATACACGGGATTGTTCACCCCTTCCATGAGTCTGAATTATGTTCCACCCTATACCCTGAACGACGGTGTTCTGGAGAATTCCTACGGCATCTTTGCTGCTTTTCCGCTTTGCCTGATAGCTGTCATGGGTTTTTTGCAATCGATTTTGGCTGTCAGGGGGGCGACTAAAGCGCGTATCTGTGCGCCCTATCTCAGCGGCATTCAGACAGCAGAGCATAGAGTCTTTATGGGACCAATGAATCAATTAGTTAAAGCAGAGGCCGGGAACTACTACCTTTCGAACATATTCGGCGAAAAGAAGCTGACAATCTGGATCAACCTGGCCGCCGGCGTGCTGCTGACCCTGATTGTAGGAGGTGCGTTATGACAACAAGCCAGGGTATTATTATGATACTTGCCGGCCTTGCTTCTGGTCCCTTGCTCGGCGGTTTGATTGCCGGACTTGACAGAATTCTCACTGCGCGCTTCCAGTCCCGCATCGGCCCGCCGTTGCTTCAGCCGTTTTACGATGTCATCAAGCTTTTTGGAAAAGAGAAAATGGTGGTTAATGTCTGGCAGGCGTTTTGCGCCAATGCCTATATGACTGCCGCTTCTATTTCGGTTGTTCTTTTTTTCCTTCGCTCCGACCTTTTGCTTATCCTGTTCATTCAGGCAGTGGGAGCGGTATTTCTTGTCGTAGGCGCCTTTTCCTCCACTTCGCCTTACAGTCAGGCAGGCGCCCACAGGGAACTCTTGCAAATTTTGTGTTATGAGCCGCTGCTCATATTTGTTGTTGTGGGCATCTACCTTCTGACCGGCAGTTTCAAAATCGAATCCGTCTATGCCTGGAACCAGCCGGTTCTTCTGAAACTCCCGTTTATGTTCGTTGTTTTGAGTTTTGTTCTTACCATCAAACTTCGCAAATCACCTTTTGATTTATCCACTTCGCACCATGCGCATCAGGAACTTGTCAAGGGACTGCTCACGGACTATTCCGGATCATTTCTGGCGCTGACCGAAATCGCCCACTGGTACGAAACCGTGCTTGTTCTGGGACTTTGCTCCCTATTCTGGACCACAAACCCAGTAGGTGCGATTCTGCTCGTTGGGTTGACGTATTTTCTGGAAATCTGGATTGATAACGTTTCCGCCCGATTGAACTGGCGCTGGATGCTCGGATACGGTTGGGCCATGGGAGTGTCGCTATCCCTGGTAAATCTTGTCTGGTTGTATGCACGATAGGAGGTTTTGCCATAATGTTTAATAAAATTCTCACAAGAGCCAGAACAATGTCGCCATGGGTGCTGCACTTTGATTGCGGCAGTTGCAACGGCTGCGACATTGAAGTTCTGGCCTGCTTGACTCCAGTTTATGACGTGGAGCGATTTGGCATGATCAACGTTGGCAACCCCATGCATGCGGACGTTTTTCTCGTCACAGGCACGGTCAATCATCGGAACAAGAAGGTTCTGCGCAACCTTTATGATCAGATACCGGATCCAAAGGTGGTTGTTGCAATCGGGGCTTGCGGTCTTACAGGCGGTATTTTCCGGGAAGCATACAACGTAGTTGGCGGCGTGGACAAAATTATTCCAGTGGATGTCTATGTCCCGGGATGTCCCGCAAAACCCGAAGCCATTATAGACGGCGTAGTTCTTGGCCTTGAAAAATTAAAAAAATAAATTTCTTGTTTTGAGTACAAACAGCCCTGTGGAGGCAATGCAATGATAGAACATGTGGTTTCCATCAGCCTGGAAAATGTGGTAGGCGAAACTGCCAAGATGAAAGTCGAGGGCTATCGGTTCGTAACGCTATCCTGTGTTGAAATTGATGAGACTACGGTAGATATTCTATATCACTTTGACAAAGATTTTCAGTTAAAACACCTGCGGCTGACCGCGCCTAAAGACAGTCCCGTGCCAAGCATTTCCCCTGTCTATTTTGCAGCCTTTCTGGTCGAAAACGAGATACAGGACTTGTTTGGTATCCGATTCCAGGGGTTGGCCATTGACTACGACCGCACGCTGTATCTGGAAGAGGAAGTGAAGAAGACACCTTTTTGCAAATATGTGGTAATCAAAACAAAACCCCCTTTGTGAAGCACCTGGAGAGAACGCATCATGTCAAAGACGATTATCCCTTTTGGACCCCAGCACCCAGTATTGCCGGAACCGGTGCATCTAAAACTGACATTGGAGGATGAAGTCATCACGGAAGCCATTCCAGCGTTCGGGTTTGTACACCGTGGCCTTGAGAAACTGGCGGAAATCCGGGATTTTCATCAGATGATCTATGTGGTGGAACGCATCTGCGGCATCTGCTCAATGATTCACGCCATGTGCTACTGCCAGGGCATCGAAGAGTTGATGGGTATTGAAGTGCCTCCACGGGCCAGGTTTCTGCGGGTCATCTGGTCAGAACTGCATCGGATACACAGCCATCTCCTGTGGCTTGGGCTTTTTGCGGACAGCTTCGGATTCGAGAGCCTTTTTATGCAATGCTGGAAGATTCGGGAGAAAATTCTCGATATTGACGAAGCCACCACCGGCAACCGTATTATCATCTCTGTCTGCGTCATTGGCGGCATGAGAAAGGATATTAGTCCGGAACATGTAAACTGGATTCTCTCGGAGCTTAAAGATGTCGAAAGGGAGATCAAGCGATTGGAAACCACAATCATGACCGACTACACAGTGATGAAGCGCACGGTGGGAAAGGGAGTTCTGACCGGAAAACAGGCTTATGAGCTGGGGCTGGTCGGCCCGACCCTTCGCGCCAGTGGAATAGCACAGGATATGCGGATGCTCGGGTACGCGGCATTCAACGAAATCAATTTCGAGCCTGTGGTGGAAACAGATGGCGACTGCTATGCCAGGTGCAAGGTCCGCTTTCGCGAAACCCTTCAGAGCATTGATCTTATTCGGCAGGCTATCGCCAAATTGCCGGAGGGGGAATTGGCCGTCAAAGCCAAGGGCAGACCTGAAGGCGAGGTCATTTCCAGGGTGGAACAGCCGCGCGGCGAGGTTTTTTACTACATCAAGGCAAACGGCAAGAAAAACCTGGAACGGCTGCGGGTCCGGACTCCGACCTTCGCCAATGTGCCTGCGCTTCTGGCTATGCTGCCCGGTATGTGGCTGTCAGACGTTCCGGTGATTGTCCTGTCCATTGATCCATGCATCAGTTGCACGGAAAGGTAAAAGGGGGGAAACGCCATGTTCGAGATGACACCAACCATCATGAGAAACTTTATCGGTAAGCGGGCTACCCGGCGCTATCCTTATGTTGTCAGGCCTGCCTTTGAAAATGCACGGGGCGTGATTTATAACGACATTCGTAGCTGCACATTCTGCGGTGTCTGTGCCGCTAAATGCCCTTCCCAGTGCATCACGGTGGATAAAAAAGCTGCAACGTGGTCATGTAACCCATCGGCCTGCGTCTATTGCGGCGTATGTGCCGAATCCTGCCTGTCCGGAAGCCTTCAACAGAAATGCGACTACCGCAAGCCGGTCCAGGAGAAGGAAGTTATCTTCCTTAGAGGCGAGATCAATAACAACCATAATATCCCTATGGCGATGAAAAACGAATGAGCGAACAGAACAAGTCCGATGATTACGAAAGCCCGTCGAAAGACATTGCTGAATCATGTTAAAATGTACAATGGTATTTTCAGAGAAGAAACTACAGCAAATTGGAAGGTTGAAAAAATGGCTTATTCAAAAGCTTTTGTCATCAATTTGATAAGACTATATATTGATCGATTAAAAGAAAATAATATCCCTGTTGAAAGGGTGTTGTTGTTTGGCTCTTATATGAAAGGGACACCAAGAGAAGACAGCGATATCGACATTGCTGTGATTTCATCAGCTTTTAAAGGAGATAGATATCTGGACAGACGACGCATTGTTCCGCTGAGACGCGGAATAGACAGCCGGATTGAGCCAATACCATTTACCCCTGGAGACTATGCAGATGGTGGCATGTTGATTGATGAAATTAAAAGCACCGGACAGGAAATAGGGGACGGGTATTGATATATTGATTGACATTGTTTTATTTGTCTGCTGTTCAAATCGTTTGCTCAATATTTATGATTCTACCGGATTTTGTGGTCATGTATTTTCAGGTGCTTATGAATTAAAAATGATCTCGGAAGCGGTTCAGGAAAATCTTTCGAGGACATTTCAGTCATTCCGGAGCCTGAAAATTCATAGATTATCTCATAACAAACACTGCACCCGGTGGCAGAACCACAAAATCCGTTAGAACCAGGAAAGTTCAGGTTATACCCGTTCACAGCATAGATCACAAGAGGAAGAAAGAATGGCCAGAATCAGCAGATCGGAAAAAGTTCCGAAACCGATGCAGAACATTTTCAACGCGATCGTAGCTCTGACGGATACGTTCTGCGCCACCCATCTGGACGAGGAATATGCGCTATTGGCGCGTCAAGCCACGGCGGCGTTGTGCCGCCAACGTCCTTCTCCACTTGTAACGGGTTATGTGCAGACCTGGGCATGCGGGATTGTCTATGCTTTGGGGTTTGTGAATTTTCTGTTTGATAAAAGTCAGACTCCGTCAATGCTTGCGGCTGAGTTGTGTGCGGCCTTTGGCATCAGTAAAAGCACGGGAGCCGCCAAGTCGAAAGTAGTACGGGACGCGTTGGCCATGAGACAGATGGACCCGCAGTGGTACCGTCCCAGCAAAATGGAGGGCAACTCCTTGGCCTGGACGATCATGCTCGATGGGTTTATCGTGGATGCCCGGAGCCTACCCCGTGATATCCAATTTGCTGCATATACGAAAGGGCTTATCCCATATCTTCCAGAGCGAAAATAGGGGACGGGTATTGATATATTGATTGACATGGTTTTGTTTGTTTGCTGTTCAAATCGTTTGCTCAATATCTCCGGTAATTATCATGAACGCATGAAATAACAATATGTTTAAAATGTATACTTCTAAATCCTACACCAATATCATTCCTGTTCTGACTGATATCTGGAAACGAATGGCTGGTAAGACTTCCATAAAAAAAGGATTCCTGAATGAAAAAATCTGTGATTATGGTATTGATATTGTTATTTTCAATTGGAGGATATGAAAAGTCCGGATATCCTGCTGAAATATTATATGTGATATTCCCGGTAGCACTTCGGGAACAACCAAATATAAATAGCGAAAGTTTAGAAGATTTAAAGGTAGGTGACAAATTAACAGTCATTGTTTTTAAAGACAGTTGGTATAAAGCACGGACTGAAAGCGGAAAGTCTGGATACGTTGCCGAAAGTTGGATTACTAAAAATGCCGGTCAAGCAGAAAAGGCAAAGGCAGAAGGACCAAAACGTCTTGAAACAGAAAAGAAAGCCGACATCCAAAGAGAAGCTATTATAAAAAAAATAGAGTCTAAGCCTGGATTTCAAAAAATCAAAAATTCGGAGGTCCCGGTAGAGCTTGAAAAGATTAAAATAGGAATGAGCATGCAACAATGCAAAAATGCTTGGGGCGAACCTCGTAATGTATCAAATACCACAACCGCCACCGGTACAGATACCCACTGGTGTTATGGGGATTATTGTTCAAAATCTCTTTTCTTCAAAAATAGCATATTGGTATTGATTCGCGATTAAATAAATCTTTTTGACACCGTCTATCCGATTACCTTTCCACCATTCAAATCACAGATATGTCCGGCAGCATTCCATCCGGTGGGGCAAGCATAACCATTACGGCAAGGGATGGGGGCGGAAATTTAGTTCCTGAATCCGGAAGCGCCATAGCGCTGAAACTCAATAATAGCGGCACAACAACCATCGAAGGAAACGACCTTAGGAATCGCTTCCCAAGTGGTACTCCTGTCACTTACGAATTTTCCATTGGTTCATCAAATGTGATTGTCACCAATCTGACAAAAAGTACGGATGGAACGATCAATATCCCAACGGTATTCACTATTGGGCCTTATGGTGGAATATAAGGTAACAGGAGAATAGAGAGGGTATTACCTTATGGGCTATGATAGGCGCGTGCTGAATTACAGCGCACCTGAAATATGATGATTTGAAACCCGTTTCCTTTTGCATGGGATTCGGGTTTTCTTTTTTGATAACCCCAAAACAGTTATCCAAAAAGGCCAGCATTTTACAGCGACGCATCTCCGAAATGGAAAATAATAAACGATGCATTTGCGAGAAAGATGCCAAGCTATTTTCAGAAGCATTGAATATGGATTACCGGATTTTTCTGCGAAAGGAAGGGACACTATGATCAGCACTTACGAACAAGATTTTTACCTGTGGACACAGGAACAAGCTGCGATTCTGAAGGCCGGGGCGCTGTCACAGCTTGATGTTATCAACCTGATTGAGGAAATCGAAAGTATGGGCAAAACACAGAAACGGGAGTTGATAAGTCGGTTGACAGTATTGATGATGCACCTTCTGAAATGGGATTATCAGCCGGAACGAAGGGGGCGAAGCTGGCAAAGTACTATAATTACCCAGAGAAAGGAAATCAAACGCCTTCTTAAAGATAATCCAGGCTTAAAAAGCAATGTTAGAGAAACATTGCCTGAAGCTTTTTTGGATGCCGCTGAAATCGCATCTGCTGAAACTGGCTTACCAGAAACAGCATTCCCTAACACCTGCCCATACACCGTCGATCAGATCATGGGTGATGTCACACGGTAAGGTGATATCCAACAAAGAATACCCCATTGTCTGAACCAGATTTTTTTCTATGCAGTGATCATCGTTTCGGCCAGGCATTTATCCGCGTATCGCCGCCATCAGGCAATAGTAGGGGCGAATCTTGTATTCGCCCTATCGAAAGGGCGAATACAAGATTCGCCCCTACGAAATAAACCCAACTGGCCGAAACGATGATCAAGGC
>CAIMCT010000568.1 GCA_903839535.1 uncultured Desulfobacteraceae bacterium | reverse complement strand
GATTGCCACTCATGAGCGGCTGTACGGCAACAACAAATGGGGTCTTGATCCTGATCATTATCTTGAATTGTTGCAACAACGGCCCATGGCATTTAACAGCGCCCGGCCCATCCGGCAATGGCAAAAAAGCTGACCCAAATCACTTCACCTTCTACTGGAGCGATTTTGCCACGTCCAGGGTGAAACAAAAGGGATCAAGGATTTTATTACTGTTTTGATGTTTTACAGGAATTATAAGATATGCGAGGTTAACGCTGCAGTTGAACTGGCCATAGAAAATGGTATCAGTGCCAGCGATGGGGTGCGTCACATTCTCACTTATACCGGAGACACCGGCAAAACGACTGCCCCTTTATCCAACTGGTCGAGTCTTCCTGCCCCTGATGTCGCGGCATATGGACAACTGGGAGGTGTGCAATGACAATCGGGACGCTGATAGAGTTGCAAGCAAACCTCAAGGCATTGAATTTATCCCAAATGGCCCGGAACCTGGATGGACTTTTGCGTCAAGTTATGTGCACTTTGCCACCCATGCGGATCTTCCGGGAAGTGTGCAGGGGGTAAACGAGCCATTCATACTCCCCGGGCAGGTGGACAAGCGAAAAGATAGTGACGGTTTCCTTACCATGAGCAAAGTTCTTGGCCTTGAGTTGATGGCAGACATGGTTGTTCTTTCTGCCTGCCTTACCGGTCGCGGTAAACTGCCTGAGGTCAAAGAACAAAAAACAGGGGTACTTCCGTCCCCCTCAATGGTACAGCGAGACATGCCGACAATAATTCGGGAGATTGGGATGCCTGCCAGATTGCCCAAACCTCGTGGTATATCCCACGGGAGGCTGAAAGGGCAGTCTCCCGGCAAAAGGAATCGCTTTCCACTGATCATAAAGAGTACCAAAAAAGGTCAAAAATACAATCGCTCCCCTTAAAAAGTAGTTTTTGTTTAGAAAATCATGCGAAAAGTAGCCATTTTGAAGAGCCTATCCGGGGCTTATAGGATAGTTTTGTCCAAAGTCCAAAACACAGGGGAAACTTCTTTATGGATAATAAGACAACGCTTGTAAAAAACTAGCTGATCAAAGCTATACTGCCAACTGTCACAATCTGCACTTTTGGACCCCCACCCCAACCCTCCCCCGCTGGGAGAGGGAGCATAAGGAAAGTGCAGATTATGCCCTTTTGCAGTATATTCATGATTTAGCTGTATCAAAGAACCTAAGAAACATGTGGTCGGTTTTCACAGGAGATGCCCTTGGACATTCGAGCAGAGAATAGTAATAATGTCTTAACCCCAGGCCTTTCGATGATTCATGCCAATCATATCGAAGACCTGCGGCAGGTGGTGGTGCAGTGGATCCAGCGCAGGCCGCTGAAGCCGCTGGAAAACGAGTTGTTTCTTGTCCAGAGCAATGGCATGGCCCAGTGGCTAAAGCTGGCTCTTGCGGAAAACGACGGGTGCGGCATTAGTGCTGCGGTGGATATTGAGCTGCCGGCGCGCTTTATATGGAGCGCATACCGTGCGGTCCTGGGTACAGAGGCAATCCCCAGGGAATCGCCTTATGACAAAGACCGCCTGACCTGGTGTCTCCTGCAGTTGTTGCCGTCCCTGCTAAAAGAGAATTGTTTCGCGCCGCTTGCACAATATCTGTCCGACGATCACGATCTGCGCAAGCGATACCAGTTGGCCTGTCATCTTGCGGATCTTTTTGATCAGTATCAGGTTTACCGGGCCGACTGGCTGGAAGACTGGACGAGCGGCCTTGACCGGATTCTAAACGCCAGGGGCGAGCCGGCTGAAATGCCGGAAAAGCTGCTCTGGCAGGCCGAACTTTGGCGAAGAATTCAGCAGAGCATTCCCCAGAATCAACGCGAAAACAGCCGCTCCAATCTGCATCGCCAGTTCTTGACAGCCGCTGAAAGCCTGACAAACAGGCCTACCGACCTGCCGCGCCGCGTGATTGTCTTTGGCATCTGCTCCCTGCCCAAACAGGCGCTGGAGGCGCTGCATGCTGTGTCCCACCTTAGCCAAGTGATGGTATTCGTTCACAACCCCTGCCGACATTATTGGGCGGATATTATCGAAGATAGGGACTTGCTGCGAATTGAGCGCGCCAGACATCCGCGAAAGACGCATACACCAGAAGATATGAATCCTGATCTTTTGCACCAGCACGCCAATCCGCTTCTGGCTGCATGGGGCAAGCAGGGACGCGACTATATGGGACTACTTTGCAGCTATGACCGGCCGGAGGCATACCGGGAAAACTTTGCCGAAATTGATCTCTTTCGTGATATTGTTCCGGATGGCTCCAGGGCTGGTCTTCTGCAACAGGTTCAGCAGGCGATTCTGGACTTACAGCCTTTACCCGCCTCTTTGGAAGACAGGCAGTGCATTGATCCAGGCGATGGGTCGATCCGCTTTCATCTGGCCCATAGCCGTCAGCGCGAAGTGGAAATCCTTCAAGATCAATTGCTGTCATTCTTTATTGAAATTCCGGATCTAAGGCCACGAGATATCATTGTCATGACCCCGGACATTGATATCTACGCACCCCACATTGAAGCCGTCTTTGGCAACATCCGGCTACATGATGCGCGGTATATTCCGTTTACGATTGCAGACAGCCCGGAGCGCGCCGGCGTTCCCATTCTGCAGGCTCTGGATAAACTCCTTCACTTGCCGGATTCGCGCATGGCGGTAAGTGATGTGATGGAGCTGCTGGATGTTCCAGCCCTCCGTGCGCGTTTTGGCCTGGTGGAGGCGGATCTGCCCAGACTGCGACAGTGGATTGAAGGCTCCGGTATTCGCTGGGGACTGAGCGCAGAGCAGCGGATATCGTTTGGGCTTCCTGCCGGTCTGGAACAAAATACCTGGTTGTTTGGTCTGCGTCGCATGATTCTTGGGTATGCGGCGGGTTCGGGCGAACCTTGGCATGGGATTGAACCATACAACGAAGTCGGTGGTTTGGAAGCCGCGCTGGTCGGCCCACTGGCTGCCATGCTGGAAAAACTTGAGAAGTACTGCCGGGAGCTTGCTCAGCCGGCTACCGTTGAAAATTGGTTCAGTCGTATCCGGGATATTTCGAAAGATTTCTTTCTGCCGATTGACAGTTCTGACCGGTTGACTCTGGGCCGGGTGGGATCGGTGCTGGAAAAGTGGCAGAGCGCCTGCAAGGATGTTGGTCTGGAAGAAGCGTTGCCCTTGACGGTAGTGCGTGAAGCATTTTTGGGAGCAATGCAGGAATCCGGCATGTCTCAGCGATTCCTTGCCGGAATGGTCAATTTCTGCACTCTGATGCCAATGCGGGCTATTCCGTTTAAAGTGGTTTGCCTGCTTGGCATGAACGATGGGCAGTACCCGCGAAGCCACTCACCGCTGGATTTCGATCTGATGGCAGTTTCTGGTGCCTATCGACCAGGAGATCGTTCCCGCCGGGAAGATGACCGCTATCTGTTTCTCGAAGCCCTGTTATCGGCGCGGGAAAAGCTCTATATCTCCTACATCGGTCGTAGTGTCCGGGATAATAGCGAGTTTATGCCTTCGGTGCTGGTTGGCCAGCTTCGAGACTATCTGGCGGCAGGATGGCGGCCAAGAGATAGTGTAGAGCCGGCATCCTGCCAGTTGATGGTAGCCGAAGAGTTGGGGACGGAGCTTCTGGACCATCTTACCTGCCTGTACCCGCTCCAGCCCTTCAGTAAAGCATACTTTATGTCCAGTCATGACATGAGACTGTTCACCTACGCCCATGAATGGCGAGAAATTCTGAATCTGCGGACAGTCCTGGCCGCTGATATCCCGCTGCCCAGAGATATTTTGGCGTACCAAATCGAAGGTGCCTTGCAGTTGAACGACTTGATTCGATTTATGAAGAATCCGGTGCAGGTTTTTTTTAATAGGCGCCTAAAAGTCTATTTCGATCAAATAGATGTCACGGCGGATGACCAGGAACCATTTGCCCTGGATCGATTGGCACCTTTTAACTTTGGGGCTCAATTGCTTGCCGCGGGGCTGGCCGCTGAAACGGGTAAATGCCGGGAGGCCGTTCATGAAGAGGTGGAACGACTTCGCCGCACCGGCAGTCTGCCGCTAAATGGTTTTGGTGAGCTGGCCGCCGCAGCACTGGCTGAGCCAGTGCTGCGAATGATTCAATATCATCATAACCTGGTCAATCAGTGGCCGGATGCGGCAGCGGCGATGGAAATCCGCTTGCAGGTTCAGAATCAACAGACGGTTGAAAACAACTCTGCGTTATCGGTCCTGTATCTGGAAGACTGGCTGGACGGGTTACATAGAGCAGATTCAGGGCAACCGCCAAAAGATATCCCAGCCTCAAAAAAAGATAAATGTCGCCCGTCGTCATCAGAACGATATGCTCGCTGGGAGTTTTATTGCGACAATATTATGGATACAAAGGGCGAAGTCTCACGATTGACCAGTTTGGTGAGTGCCTGGGTGAAGCATCTTGCCGGTTGTGCGCAAGGAATTCCCCTGACCAGTTATCTGGTGGCACCGGACGGTTTTGCTGAGCTGTGCCAGTTGGATCAGGATTGCGCCGAAAAATGGCTGACTGAAATCATTAATCGCTGGTGGTCAGGACTTCAGTATCCACTGCCTGTGACAGCCAAGACAGCGCTGGCATATCTGGCGGCGATGCAGTCCGATAATCCAAAGGACACGCCCGAAATGAAACGACAGAAAGCTGTGGATGCCGCCCGCATAGCTTATCAGGGGAATGGCTTCAATACTTCAGGAGAGTTGGGATATAGTCTCTATCTTGCACGAATCTATCCTGATTTTAGCGATATCTGGCAGACTGACGGAAATCAATTTGATTGTTTGGCAACGTCCCTCTATGCGCCTTTGCTACAAGCAAGCCGTTGACCGTTGACTGTTGGCCATTGACTGTTGACTGTGAAAGGTAAACGGTCAACGGCTTTTCAACCATCATCAAAAGGAACAACATATTGGTAAATATACTGGATACTATGACTTTTCCTTTGCACGGCGTTCGTTTGATCGAGGCCAGCGCGGGTACCGGCAAGACCTATACAATTGCAGCCCTGTATCTGCGGCTGGTGCTGGGACATGGGGGAGAAAATGCCTTTTTTAAGCAATTAACCCCGCCGCAAATTCTTGTGGTGACCTTTACCAATGCTGCAACAGAGGAACTGCGGGATCGGATCCGCAGCCGGCTTACCGAGGCTGCGGCTTTTTTTCGCGAACAGGGCATGGGTGATATGTACCTGCAGACATTGAGAGGCAGTTACGATGCTGGCCAGTGGCCGACTTGCGCCCGGATACTGGATCATGCGGCGCAATGGATGGATGAATCTGCGATCTATACCATTCATGCCTGGTGTCAGAAAATGATCCGCCAGCACGCCTTTGACAGTGGTGGTCTATTTGATCTGGAGCTGGTGACCCGCGACCAGAAGCTATTGGAGGAAGCTGCATGTGACTACTGGCGCAGCCATTTTTATCCCCAGCCCAAGGAGGTTTTATCCGAGCTGATGATCTGGTGCGCTACACCGCAGGTATTGCTAAAAAAAATCAAATTTTTGCTGAAAGAGATCAGTTTTTTGCTCAAGCAGCGTCCGAGTCCGCCGGATGACCCTGTTGTCTTGATTGAAAAACGCCTTCAGGCGATTGAAGAAGCCAGGCTAATCTGGGATTCCGATTTTGCGGTTGCGATCGAACGGGTACAGCAGGCTCAGGCTGATAAGACCCTGAATGGTAATAAATACAGAACCGCTTCTCTGTCCTTATGGTTGGAATCGCTACGCTCCTGGGTGAAAGACAAAGGTCCGTTGCCCGATTCTCAGACCCTGGAAAAATTTTCCGGTACAGGGCTTAAAGCGGGGCTATCCAAAAATAAATCCGTACCTGAACACCTGGCCTATAAGGCTCTTGACCGTCTCAATGAGGAGCTGGCCGTGCTTGAAATTGATACGGCGCTGTTTAATCATGCGGCGGAAGCCATCGGACAGCGTGTCCGGAAGGAAAAGGAACGTACCGCCAAAATGGGTTTTGACGATCTGTTGACCCGTATGCATGATGCCCTGCACAGAGAGGGAAACGAACGGCTGGCCCAGGTCATTCGCGCACAGTTTCCAGCAGCGCTGATCGACGAATTTCAGGATACCGACCCGGTTCAGTACGACATCTTCAGTAAAATCTACATAGGAGAGAGGGCAGGGGACAGAAGGCAGACGGCAGACGACAGGGGACAGACGACAGACGACAGCTTTTTCTGTCATCCGTCATCTGTCACCTGTCATCCGGATACTGCGCTGTTAATGATCGGTGATCCCAAACAGGCGATCTATGCTTTTCGCGGAGCGGATATTCACACATATCTGGATGCGCGCGGTGACTCTTCCGGCGCGCCCTACACACTGGGGAAGAATTTTCGTTCCACTGAAGGTTTGGTCAAAGCGGTCAATCAGGTGTTCGGGGCAGGGGTCAGACATTCCGAAGGTGCGTTTCTGTTCAAGGATCGCATCCCCTTTGTCGAAGTAGCAGCAGAGGGACGCAGGGATCAGCTCATAGTTCATGGAAAACCGGCTAAGGCCATGACGTTCTGGCAACTTCAGCAAACCGGAATTCTCAACAAATATGGCGATGATGGTTATATTGGCCAAACAGCCGAATCCACGGCCAGTGAAATTGTTCTCTTGCTGAATTCGGCTGGAGTACAGCCGGCGCAGACCGGATTTCTGGCACCGGATGGTGCGTTTACCGCCCTGCGACCGGCGGATATTGCTATTCTTGTTCGAACTGGCAGCGAAGCCGACGCGATTCGTAAGGCTCTGAACAAGCGTCGGGTGCGCAGCGTCTATTTGTCCGACAAGGATTCCGTCTTTGAAAGTTCTGAGGCAAAATCCCTGCTTTATCTGTTGAGCGCTTGCGCGGAACCCGAGCGGGAAAAGGCTCTTAGAACAGCGTTGGCAACGGATGTTCTGGCTCTGTCCTTTAGCAGGCTGGATCGGTTGGTTCAGGACGAACTGGCTTGGGAGGCCGAGGTCGATCGTTTTCGAAACTATCAGAATATCTGGCGGCGTCAGGGCGTACTGCCCATGCTGCGGTTGCTGCTTCAGGAATTCGGTGTTCCATCTCGTCTGCTATCTTTGGCCGGTGGCGAAAGGGCTCTGACCAATCTGCTGCATATTGCGGAAATGCTTCAGACTGCTGCGGCTGGGCTCAATGGGGAACATGCTCTGATTCGCTGGCTGGCGGAACAGGTGGCGCAACCCGGCCCCGGAGTTGAGGAGCAGATACTGCGTCTGGAAAGCGATGAAGAACTGATTCGTGTGATTACGATCCACAAATCCAAAGGACTGGAATATCCCTTGGTGTTTTTGCCGTTTATTTGCAGCTTCCGTCAGGTTACGGCCAAGAATTCCCCGGTGGTGAAAATACACGATGAAAAGGGTCAGATACGCCTGATTCAGAAACCGGGAGAAGAAGACCTGGCGGCGGCGGATAGGGAAAGACTGGCGGAAGACCTTAGAATGCTCTATGTAGCGTTGACCCGTGCTCAATATGCCTGCTGGCTGGGCATCGGCGTTATGGGAAAACCAGCCAGCAATTTGCACCTGTCCGGGCTGGGCTACCTGCTTTCGGCAGGAGAAGCGATTCCGGCAGAACGTAAGGGCGACCGGCCGCTCGCCCTTACATTAGCCGAAAAGCTTGCAGAGATGAAAGGGAATTGCGAGCCTATTGCTATTGAACATCTGCCTGAACCCTGTGATACCCTCTATCAGCCGCGATCTGAAGCTGCTAATTTGATGCATGCGCTAACGTTTATCGGAAATATTCAACGTGACTGGTGGATTACCAGCTATTCCGGAATGCTGGCCTTAGCACAGATGGTGGAGTCGTCAGATGAAGATTCGGCAAAAGCTGAAATTGTGCTATTTCCATCTTCCGATCCTCCGCTCCATCACTCTTCCCATTTGCCGTATTCCGCCGAAGAGGATCAGTTGTTGGAAACGGAAACCGAACCTGTCGCAGCACCAGGAATCCAGGATTCCGCCCGTTCCATTCACGGCTTTCCCAGGGGGCCGGAGCCAGGAACCTTTCTGCATGATCTGCTGGAGTGGGCTGCACGTGAAGGTTTTGCGTCGCTGGCTCCCAATCGTCAGCGCATCCTGAATAAGATCAAGGATATTTGCGAGCGTCGGGATTTGAAGGGCTGGGATGAGATTTTGACAGACTGGCTGCAGAAACTGCTCCAGACTCCGATAATGCTGCCGGACGCATTGGGCGAAATGACTCTGGCGCAACTCTCGAAGGAAGACTACCAGCCGGAGCTGGAATTCTTGTTTGCCGCATATATGGTTGACACCCTGGAACTCGATGATGCGGTAATAGCCGCTATTCTGCCGGCGGCTCCCCGCCCCAGGCTTAGGAAGAACGTAGTCAACGGGATGCTCAAAGGCTTTATCGACCTTGTCTTCTGTTATCAGGAACGCTATTATGTTCTGGACTATAAGTCAAATCACCTGGGAGAAAGCGAGTCGGCTTACTCGGAAAAAGCTATGAAAAAAGCCATGCTGGAACATCGCTATGATCTTCAATATGTACTCTATACCCTGGCGCTTCACCGCCTGCTGAAAGCCAGATTGCCAGACTACGATTACCAGCAAAATATGGGAGGAGCAGTGTATCTGTTCCTGCGGGGGGTAAATGACAGGGGGCAGGGTATCTATTTGGATAAACCTCCGCAATCGTTGATTGAAGCACTGGATGAAGCTTTTGCCGGCAAGGAGAAAAACCATGCAGTCTGAGAATCTGTTACTTGTACTTGGTGATTGGGTTGAACGGGGATGGATCAGAGCTCTTGACCTAGCCTTTGTCAGCTTTCTGAATGAGCAACAGTCAAACGTCTCTGACTGGGTATTGTTGGCTGCGGCTTTGGCCAGTCATCAATTGGGGCGCGGTCATATATGCCTTGATTTGCGGGCTGCGCTGGCAGATCCGGATGCGGCCCTGTCTCTGCCGCCGGAAGGGGAGGAAACACAATCCAGCAAGCCGTTGGAACTGCTGTCCGGAATGACCCTGGAAACTTGGGAGCAAAATCTGAGTGCGTCATCTCTGGTTGCTGCAGGTACCGGAAATACGCCGCTGGTTTTATCTTCGGGCCGCTTATACCTTCGCCGTTACTGGCGATACACGCAGCAGGTGGCGCAGGGTATTTTACAAAGAATAGCAAAACCGTTAGGCGGGGTGGGGTTTTTACCTGAAAATCTAATCAACCGGTTGGATGATTTGTTTAAGCCGCTGCGCAGTCCTGAAGAACTGGCTAAAACCGAGATACACTGGCAGAGTATCGCGGCGGCTATTGCCGCGGCGAGTGCTTTCACCGTAATTTCAGGCGGCCCTGGAACCGGCAAAACCACCACTGTGGTTCAGTTGTTGGTACTACTTCAGGGGCTGGCGCTGGAACAAGGGCAAAACCTGCGGATATGTCTGGCGGCGCCTACTGGCAAAGCCGCAGCAAGGTTGACCGAATCCATCGGAATAGCGGTAAGCCGCCTTCCTTCTGATATCCAGAACAGACTTCCCATTAAAGCTACCACCCTGCATCGGTTGCTGGGAAGTCGGCCGGATTCCCGGCTTTTTGTTCACAATTCTCAAAACCCGCTGCATGTCGATCTTCTGATTGTGGATGAAGCCTCCATGATTGATCTGGAAATGATGGCGGCGCTTCTTGGTGCTTTGCCGCCCAAGGCCAGGCTGGTTCTGCTGGGCGATAAGGATCAACTGGCATCTGTGGAAGCCGGGTCTGTGCTGGGCGATATTTGCAGCAATGCGGAACAGGCTGATTATTTGCCGGCAACCCTTGCATGGCTGGAAAAAAACACGGGATATTGTTTGAAAAGTTTTACAGGAAAAGTAGAGTCGGCAGGATGCAGGCTTGGTGCGGAACTGGATCAACATGTTGTCGTCTTGCGCAGAAGTCACCGTTTTGGCAAAGACAGCGGCATTGGAGAACTGGCCAGAGCAGTCAACGCGGGAGATACTGAAAAGGTCGCCGCTATCTGGAGTAAGGGCTTTGGAGATATCGCCCAACTGAACGTACAGAGCCTTGACGATGAAAACTTTGCCCGTCTGGTGCTGGATGGCAATCCAGGTGCGTTCACCCGTGCCGGTTCATCCAACACGCCTGCCGGGTATCGTGCATACCTGGAATGTGTGAAGGCGGGTCCGCCGGAATATCCCGGAACTCCGCCAACACTTGAATTGGAGAATGACTGGCTGCGGGCGGTGCTGAAAGCTTTTGGCCGCTTTCAGTTGATAGCGGCAGTCCGGAAGGGAAGATGGGGCGTAGAAGGTCTGAATGAAAAAACAGCGAAAATTCTTTTTCGCGCAGGGCTAACCCGGGCCACGGATGGCTGGTATCCCGGTCGTCCGGTACTGGTCACCCGGAACGATTACAGTCTGGAGCTGATGAACGGCGATGTCGGTATCGTATTGCCTGTCACAGACGATCGCCGTGCGGGTCAAAAAGTCTTAAGAGTGGTGTTTCCCATGGCAGGCGGAGCATTGAAAAGAGTGCTACCTTCCCGTCTGAGTGATATAGAAACAGTCTACGCCATGACTGTGCATAAATCCCAGGGATCTGAATTTGAACACACTGCAATGGTGCTGCCGGACACCATGAATCCGGTTTTGACACGGGAACTGGTCTATACCGGTATTACGCGGGCCCGCGATTGGTTCACACTGGTCAGCTCGCGCATGGATCTGCTGGAACAGGCAGTGCTGCGTCGCACCCACCGGGCATCCGGCTTGGGAGAGTTATTAAGGTGCCCGATATGCCAAAATATATAAATATGGCGGCCAACAAAGAATACCCCGATGTATTTGGATCATTAGCCCCAAAGGGGCGTATTACGTCAGCCCGGACATCTTTGTCGGGCAATCCCCATCGGGAGGGACAATACATATCCTATGCGTTAAAAAGGGGAAATGGTCGTATCTGGACATCGGCACGGGTAACAGTGATTTTACCTGGCAAGCGGCCGCAGGCATCAGTTATCGATTCAGTCCATGCGTTTTGGTTGCAGGCTATCGGTATCTGAGCTGGGATTTCAGTAGCAGCAGCCCGCTTGATCAAATCAATCTCAGCGGCCCCTATGTCGGTTTAAAATTCATATTCTAATTCGGGGCTGTTCAGCGAACATTCCTGTTTCGAAGTAAACCGGATCAAGGGCCGTTGACAAAACCATCACAGTTATGTACTAGTATTAACAAAATTGAGGCATGAATGGCATGTTGTTATCTGGTACTATTCGTATTGAGGCTGATGGCGCGAATTGGTGAACATTCGCTTCAGACAGCAGAAAGAATTGTATAATATCATTACTATCAATAAAAAAGGAGATTATTATGCGTATCATGATTCGTTTATCACTTGTTGCAATAATGCTGACCATATTCACTGCAGTTTGTTTTATCCAACCCGTAATGGCTGGTGACACAACAAAGTTGAACCGCGCAGTTGATAAAGCGCTGAAAAAACTGTATGTCAAATCCCCTGTCGCTGTGGAACTCGCCAAAGTAGCAAAAGCAGTTCTGATTTTCCCAAGTGTCATAAAGGTGGGATTTCTTGTTGGTGGACATTATGGAGAAGGCGCACTTATAGTTGACGGTAAAACCGTTGGTTACTACAATACCGTCGCAGGTTCCTACGGTTTGCAGGCGGGTGCCCAGAAATTCGGCTATGCCATGTTTTTCATGGATACCGCATCTCTTGAGTATCTTAACAAAAGTGGCGGCTGGGAAATTGGCGTAGGTCCCAGCATTGTCTTTGTTGATGAGGGGATGGCGAAAACGATCACAACCTCGACTACCAAAGAAGGTATTTATGCCTTCTTCTACGGTCAGAAGGGGTTAATGGCAGGGATAGGTCTTCAAGGATCAAAAATCACCAAGATCAACCCCTGATGCCATGCGCTTTTGAACTCGTCGATCTTGGCGATCTGGATAGTGTCGGCTCGGATCGTGAAACCAATAGCCCCAAAAAGAATCCATCGTTCCTACCTGAGTACCCAGCGCATGCAACGTAGGGTTCCTGAGACTGCCAAGTCTTTCGAATTTTGGCGCAGCGTTCAAAGTGCGGGTAGATATTGTCCATGAAGCTGAACAGGATCAGTGCCGCGATATCGGGATCGCACTCATCCAATTTAACTGGTTTGAGATACTTTACAAAACGGGAACATTCCATTATTATTGAAAATGAGGTTCGTGACCGATTAACGCAATTCCCCAACGGAAGCAAACAGTCTCCTTTGAAACTGCCGCAAAAAATTCCGTTGCTCCAGTAACCAGATGATATTATTGAAAGGAAACATCACCATGAGCTTTGATTTCAATGCAGATGATATTTTTGAAATGGCCGAACAGCTTGAACGAAATGGCGCAAAATTTTATCGGGATGCATCCGGGAATGTGGCGGATGCGCAGTCCAAAAAATTTCTGATTCAGTTGTCTCAGATGGAAGAACAGCATGAAAAAACCTATCAATCGATGCGCGCCAGCCTGAACGAAAAAGAAAAGGTCGCCACGATTTTTGATCCGGAACATGAGGCCGTGCTGTACCTTCGGGCTCTTGCCGATACCCGCGTATTTTTTCAAAAGACGATTGATTTGAAATCCATGAAGGAAATTCTGAAGGCCGCAATTGAGGCGGAAAAGGATTCCATCGTGTTTTATCTGGGCATGAAGGAAGTAGTTCCTGAAGGCTTGGGGAAAAACCGGATAGACGGAATCATCAAGGAAGAAATGGGGCATATCAGGCTTCTCAGCAAGGAGCTGGTAGCTCTAAAATAATCAAGGCATATAAAACCGTTGACCGTGAATGGTGAACGGTCAACGGCTGTTCAATTCCCGGATCATTTTTCCGGAAGTTTGCCGTTTTCCGCCAGATCATCCAGTCCGCTGCGATCCAGAAGTTGAATTTCACCGCCCTGAACCCTGATAAGCTGCGCAATCGCCATTTTGGTGAAGATTCGGGAAAGCGTTTCCGGAATCGTTCCCAACAAGCTCGCCAACTGACTTTTGGAAATGGTCAGCTTAACGGTATTCGGGTTTTCTTGTTCATCTGACAAGTACAGCAAATAAGACGATAAGCGTCCGGGCACTTCCTTCAGCGAGAGATTCTCGATTTGAACCGTAAACTCTCGAAGCCGCATAGACAATACACCTATCATGCTCATGGCCAAAGATGGGTTTTGATGAATCAGCGCCACAAAAGCGGCCTTGGGAAAAAACAACAGGCCAGTCACTGCAATGGCCTGGGCAGTTGCGGGAAATGGCCGGCCTGTGAAAACAGGGACTTCTCCGAATGGTTCTCCAGGTCCGAAAATATGCAGGATATGCTCCTTTCCTTCGGGCGCAACTTTAAAAATCTTCACTCTGCCGCTGACAATGGTGTAAAATCCATTGCCGGCATCCCCTTCTGAAAAAATGATCTGTCCTTTATCGTATTCCTTGCGTACCGTAATTGTACAGACCTTCTGCAGCGCTTCCTCGTCAAGTCCGCTGAAAAGCGGGGTTTTAGAAATAATCTCAATTGGAATTTTCATTTATTTTTATTTTATTCGGGTTAAGTTGACTTAAGTCAAGGAAGTTGCGTTGAAACTGGGATAAAACCTGACTCAACAATAACAAAAACCAATGTTCAAAAACAGGCTGCAGGAGAAGGATTGTACCCAATCAAACTCCTGAAGCACGAACCCCCAATCCATAAGACCATAGTAAAAGGAGATATCAATGTTTTGTTTTCAATGCGAACAAACGGCAAAAGGCGAAGGATGCACCAAGATCGGAGTTTGTGGAAAGCAGCCAGAAGTTGCAGCCCTTCAGGATTTGTTGATTTATACGGTAAAAGGCCTGTCTCAAGTTGCTGTTGCAGCCCGAAAGGCAGGCATCGTGGATGATAGCATTAACCGCTTCACCTGTGAAGCTATTTTTTCTACGCTCACAAATGTGGATTTTGATCCGGACCGGTTTGTCAACCTGATTCAGGAATGTATTGCCAAGCGAAACGCAATGAAGTCCAGAATTCAGGCTTCCCTTCCCGTGGGTCCTGCGGATTTCATTCCGGCTGCAACCCTTGAAGGTATGGTGAAACAAGGTGAATCTGTTGGTGTCAAGTCTGATCCTGCCGCCAATCCAGACATTCTTTCTCTTCAGCAGTTGTTGATTTACGGCATCAAGGGTCTGGCTGCATATACCGATCATGCCGCCATTTTGGGGCAGTCCGATGACAAAGTCTATGCTTTTATTCAGGAAGCCATGGCCGCAACTCTGAACAAGAGCCTGGGGATCAACGAGCTGGTGGGCCTGGCCTTGAAGTGCGGCGAAGTCAACCTTCGTGCTATGGAGCTTCTGGATGCAGGCAATACTGGAATCTATGGACATCCGGTTCCCACTTCAGTTTCCCTGGGTGCAAAAAAAGGCAAGGCCATTCTTGTGTCCGGCCATGACCTGAAAGACCTGGAGGAAATACTCAAACAAACCCAGGGTAAAGGCATCAATGTTTATACACATGGAGAAATGCTTCCCTGCCACGGGTATCCGGGACTCAAGAAATACCCCCATTTTTTCGGTCACTACGGAACCGCATGGCAGAATCAGGCCAAAGAGTTCGCAGCATTCCCTGGTGCCATTTTAATGACCACCAACTGTATTCAAAAACCGAGGGAAACCTACCAGGACAACATATTTACAACAGGACTTGTGGGATGGCCGGGCGTAACGCACACTGCATCCAAGGATTTCAGCCAGGTGATAGAAAAAGCGCTTGCGCTTCCTGGTTTTACAGAAGATGTTGCAGGCAAATCGGTGATGGTCGGCTTTTCCAGAAACGCGGTTATGGGTGTGGCAGGCACCGTTATTGATGCAGTAAAGAGCAAGGCCATTCGTCACTTTTTCCTGGTCGGCGGCTGTGATGGGGCCAAAACCGGTAGGGATTACTACACGGAATTTGTGGAAAAAGTACCTTCCGATTGTGTGGTTTTGACACTCGCCTGCGGTAAATTCCGTTTTTTTGACAAGGACCTTGGAAATATCGGCGGCATTCCCCGCCTTCTGGATGTTGGACAGTGCAACGATGCCTATTCGGCGATTCAGATCGCTGTAGCCTTGGCCAATGCTTTCGGGTGCGGGGTCAACGATCTGCCGCTTTCCATGATTCTGTCCTGGTACGAGCAGAAAGCCTGTGTAATTTTATTGAGCCTGCTGCATCTGGGGATTAAGAATATTCGTCTGGGACCAAGTCTTCCGGCTTTTATCACCCCCACTGTGCTGGATGTGCTGGTGAAAAACTTTAACCTCATGCCCATCAAAACGCCGGATGAAGACCTGAAGGCGATTTTGGGATAAATTACAGATACAGGTTGAGGAAGGTTGAAATTTATCTCGATCTTCTTCAACCTTCTCAAATGCCTCAAATTTTTTTGGGAGGACAAAAATATGAAATGTCCGGGACAAGATACCCAGTACTGGAAGCCAGGAGCGATTTTTGAAACCTTATGCCCCAAGTGCGGAGGCAGTGTCGAATTTTTCAAGGACGACACCACCCGGAAATGTCCGCACTGCGAACACCGTTTTATCAATCCAGATATGGATTTCGGATGCGCCTCATATTGCCAATTTGCTGAACAATGTCTGGGAACAATGCCAACCGAACTCCTGGCCCAGAAGGAAGACCTGCTGAAAGACCGGGTGGCCATCGAAATGAAGCGGTATTTTAAAAGCGATTTCAAGCGGATCGGTCATGCATCCAGGGTGGCCCGTTATGCCGAACGGATTGCCAGGACCGAAAAAGGCAATATGGCGGTTATTCTGTGTGCGGCGTTTCTCCACGACATTGGAATTCACGAAGCAGAGCGAAAACACGCCAGCACGGCTGCACGTTTTCAGGAACTGGAAGGCCCGCCCATTGCCAGATCCATTCTGATAAAATTAGGCGCAAAAACAGAATTGATTGAAGAAGTTTGCGATATTGTGGGTCATCATCATCATCCACGGATTGAGGAAACCGTCAATTTTCAGGTTCTCTATGATGCCGACCTAATCACCAATATCGAAGAAAACCAGAAGGAATCGCCTTCTTCTCCGGATCGACTGAATCAAATGGTAGAGAAATCATTTTTAACCGATAGCGGGCGCAAGGTTGCCCGAGAAACATTGCTGTCATAAAGAGGAATGATCCCATGAAAGTACTGCGAAAAATAATTCGGATTGATGAAGAACTTTGCGACGGCTGCGGCCAGTGCATCACGGGATGTGCGGAAGGCGCTCTTCAACTTGTTGATGGCAAGGCGCGCGTTGTCGCCGACAGATATTGTGACGGTCTGGGAGCCTGTATAGGAGAATGCCCGACGGGTGCGTTGACCATTATTGAACGCGAAGCCGATGAATTTGACGAGGTTGCGGTTGAAGTCCTTCTGAGCAAAACTCATGCAACGGCTTCCAGGCCTGCTGGTGGATGTCCGTCTGCCGGACTTCAGATGTTTTCGGCCCCCTGCGCCTGTGAAAAAGCCAATCTACCCTCATCCCAGGAAGCTGAAGTAGATTCCTTCCTGTCGCATTGGCCTGTTCAGATCCGCCTGGTTCCACCCAATGCCCCTTTTCTTCACGGGGCGGATCTCTTGGTTGTGGCCGATTGCGTTCCTTTGGCTTATCCATCCATCCACAAGGACTTCATGAAGGGCAGAGCCGTCATGATGGGATGCCCCAAATTCGATGATGCTCAAAGCTATATCGATAAATTCGCCCAAATATGCGCCCAAGCTGGGCTGAAGAGCATCACGGTTCTGAGTATGGAAGTCCCTTGCTGCTCCGGCCTGCCTATGATTGTCAAGAAAGGGCTTCAGATTTCAGGCGTAACCACACCATTGACCGAAGTCATTGTCAGCATCAAGGGAAAAATCCTCGAAATCAAAGAAGGATAAGTTGTATCTGAACAGAAACGTAAATTATCAATAACATCGAAATAGGTACATAACATGTATCAACGATTTAAACACATCAAGTATCATTCTCAAATTTCATCGAACGCTCTTGTGCCCGCTAATCTAAAATACTAAAATCGAAAGGATTCCCCCCCTTTGAAAAAGGGGGCCAGGGGGATTTCAGAGGCTATCCACCTGAAATATCCCCCTCGATCCCCCTTTTCCAAAGGAGGAAGTATCATTTTCATATATGGGGTGCTCGAATTTAAAAAAATACAAAAATTGGATCAATTTAAAAATTCAAAACCAGTTCTTTGATGATCTTTCGTCACCCCAACATCTGGGATCGCCGCACCCCAGTGCGGCAATTATGACGACAAAATAGCCTTTTTAGCAGGATTAAGGAACAGAGTTTGCTCCTGCCCCCTCATCTATCGAGCTTTCAGATACTCCACCAACCGGCGCAGTCCTTCTTCTGTGGAAATTTCCGGAACATACCCCAGATCCCTTTGTGCAGCGCTGATATCAAACCAGTGGGAGGTTGAAAGCTCTCTGGCGACAAACCGGGTCATCTGCGGCTCTCCCTTTAATGCAAATGCCTTGTAAAACCATTCCAGGACCGCCCCGATCCGAAAGGCCGCCTCCGGAGATATCGAGCGATTCACCGGAGAGAGCCTGCCCGCATGAAGAATATCATCAATCATTTTCCAGAGAGAAACCGGCTTTCCCTGACTGATGAAATACACATTCCCAGAAAGTTCTGGCTGCCTTATCAGGGCCTCTTCGGCCAGAATATGAGCCTTGGCTGCATTATCAATGTAAGTCACATCCACCATGTTTTTGCCATCCCCGATTCGTCGGAGGCGTTTTGCCCGCGTAAGGATTCGCGGAACCAGGTGACTGTCTCCCGGGCCCCAGATCAGATGAGGTCTTAAGATGATGGTTTTCAGGCCATCCCATGCCCCCTGCCACCTCTTCTCCGCCCCCTGCCACCTGCCGCTCGCCATCTGCGATCTGCCACCAGCCTGCCGGACAGCCTGCTCACCCAGAGCTTTGGTTTCCGGATAAGCGGCGTGATAACTGCCGGGATAGGGAACGGTTTCGTCCACGCCTTCCATATCTTCGCCGTCAAAGACAACGCTTGGCGAGCTGGTGTAAATCAGGCGGAAAACCCCGCAGGATTTACAGGCGGCGATAACATGGCGGGTTCCTTCGGTGTTGATCCGGTAATAGTCCTTGTAATCTCCCCAGACACCGGCTTTGGCCGCAAGATGATATACGGTATCAACACCTTTGACGGCATTTTCGATGGCGACCGTGTTTGAAATATCGCCCCGAACCTGTTTGACCCCCAATGCCTCAAGCTCCGAATAATAGCCCCTTGAAAAACTGATGACCCTGTCCCCCCGGTTTATGAGCAGCCGGACGATTGCCTTTCCCAGAAAACCGCCGCCGCCAGTAACCAGAATGGTTCGGATAGAATCCCCCTGATGTTTCATTCTTCTAACTCCTTTCTTATTACATATCCGTCAAACCGGATATAGGACTTTTTCCAGCTTCAGCAGGTCCTGTTCCTGTCCCACAGCAATGATCGTGGCTCCTGGTTCCAGCCGGGTCTCAAAGGAAGGGTTGAACATCATGCTGCCGTCAACCTGTTTAATAGCGATGATGATCAAATTATATTCCTGGCGGATTCCCGAATTCTTAAGCATCACATTGGCCAGCATCGATAAATGGCTTATCGGAATTTCTTCCATCTGGATGTCTTTGCGGTCATACGTCAGGGCCAGATCCAGAAAGCTGGTAACCGTGGGCCGAATAATTCGGTGGGCCATGCTAACCGCCCCGACTTCGTAAGGCGATTCAACTGCTGAAGCGCCGGCAGCCAGCAACTTGGACTTTGACTCCTTATAAATCGCCCTGGCCATGATAAACAACTTGGGATTAAGCTGTCTGGCAGTCAAAACCAGAAACACGTTGTCCACATCGGTTCCCAGAACGGCGATCAGACCTTTGGCGCGTTCAATCCCTGCGCTTAAAAGAATCATCTCGTCCGCAGTATCGCCGGACAGGTACAGAATTTTGTCTTCTTCCATGACCGGTATCAATTCCGGATTTTTTTCAATCACCACAATATCAATTGGCTTTTGACGAAGATTCATGCACAGAACTCTTCCGATGCGGCCATAACCACAAACGATGTAATGATTTTTCAGTCGGGTAATTTTTTTATCCAACCTTCGCCTCCCCAGAATGATTCGAATCCGTCCTTCGATCATGTACGGAATCAGTGTAGCACCCACATATCCCAAAAAACCAACTCCAACAAATATCAGGAGTATGGTATATATTCGGCCGATAGGGCTGAGTTCATGGACTTCCCCAAAACCCACGGTGGTCAGGGTGATCACGCTCATAAAGAGGGCATCCAGGAAATTCCAGCCCTCAATGGCCATGAATCCCCAGGCTCCGCACAAAATGATGGCAAGAATTATCAGAACGGACATGATCAGTTGTCTGGTGCTGTCCATTTCTGGGGATATACGATACACTCGATATCGAAAGCAAGAGGATTTCCCGTGGACACAATCTGGTTCTATCATGTCCTTCACAGCGTGCTTGGTATCGCCGCGCTGCTGATTGCGCTGGCTACCCTGACCGTAGTGTGGCGTCTTCGCGGACTGCTTCAGTGGAAACGCTCATTAAAACATGAATTCAAGGATTTAAAAGGTGAGCTTCATTCCGCCGAGCCTTGTCGGCAAAAGGCGATTCAGGTGGTGTTGGATCGCTGCAAGAGAATCTGGCGGGCGGGGTTTCCGGAAATCAATGAGATTTCCGGGCTTGCTGAATATATGCGGGATATTGCCGCTGCATTTCATCCGGACCAGGAAAAGCCGGAGCTTTGTGTGACCTCCGGAAGCATGATCCGCGCCTCTCACAGCGCTGTCGAGCGACTTCAGGACATTCTGCGTAGGCCGGGGTTTTCACGGTTTCGAAATATTCGCGTCCGGCATATCCGAACGGCCTGGAATTGGTATGACAGAATCAGCAGGTATCGGGTGGTTCAGGCATATATCCGCTACCGCAGATGGACCAACCGCGCCAATGTGCTACGGCTCATCCTGCTGCCCGATCCTTTTTCCTGGCTGATCTATCTTTCCAATCAGTTGACTATTTTATCCCTGACCCGTTTCTTTTTAATGGATATTTATCTGTTTGCCGGTAAGCAGGCAATTCTGGCTTATGACCATGAATCCCGACATGAGGCGATTCATCAGGATGAAGTGGAGATCGAACAGGATCTGTCTGACCTGGCTAATCTGACTGAACCGGAACACCGTCAACCTGATCCCCGAATTCAGGAAATTCGAAATCGTCTGGTAGGCGCCAATACCATTATTTTCTCATCTCCAGGGTACGCAGAATGGAAATCCGGTTTTGAAGATGCGCTTAGGGTGATCGCTGAAACTTATTTTCCGGAAAGTACGGCACCGGTAGAAGAAGCCAGGCTGGGGCAGATTCTGGTCAGATGCCAATTCTGGCTGCAATCGGTTTGCGACACGGAGAATCTGCCGATTTTTAACCGTCTTCACCGAATTGAACTCAGGTATTTGTACAGCATCAAGGCAGTCACAGAACACCCCCTCTTTCGACAGGCCGGAACTTTCGCAAAAAAATCCTGGAACGTCTATAAATGTATGCAATGGCCACTGCTCATTTACCGCCTTATCAAAAAGACAACTCCAGCGGGCATAGCCACCAGCATGGGATGGATGCTAGTTCGGAAAGGAACGGTCAATTATCTGAGCAGAATAGCTCTCGATCTAACCCTTCAGGAAATGGAGACGGTCTATCGTTTGTCGCAGGAGGAAGGGGGGCAGGGTGGAGGGTCCATGACATTTGTGATGTCGGCTACAAAAAAGCCCACCAGATATAAAACACCAGAAAAGTCCAGGATATAATGCAGATGATGTACGAAATCCAGTTGATGGGCTGATGCGCCATGCCGGTTTTTCTGTTTAATTTCCCCACTTTTTTTTTGCAGGAAAAACAAAACCGCTCATCAATGGCCAGATAATTTCCGCAATGCAGGCATTTTTTTGAAGTAAACGTGGAGGCATTATCCTGTTGTGCTGACATCAGATTTGATCCTTCAACGGAATTGATAATCCTGGCAAATCAGAGGGTGAAAAGCGCCATGCTCTGTTGTTTTCCACCCTCTGCGATGGATTACAAATACCCGCTTTCAACAACAATCTTGCCGCTGTTTCGAAGCGATGTTAACATGTCTTCGAATACACGGCGCTGTTTTTGGTTGGTCAGCGTCTCGGTGATTTGTCCTTTTTCATCTGCTAAGCCAGCAGGGTCGGCAGCTTTTCGTTCTTTGAACACAATGACATAATATCCTTTCTGGCCTTTAATTGGCTCATCGGTGTATTTCTTTTCAGATGAGAGCAAAAAGGCGGCTGATGACATTTCGCGCTCATAACCTATTTCCGGAATCCGGTCGCTGCGTTTAAAGAAGTCGGTTGATCCGGTTTTAATATTCTTTTTTCCAGCAGACTCTTTTTGCGATTTACCGCTTTTTATTTCGGACAGATATTGATTGGCATCTTTTAACGCCTGTTCGTCCTGTCGCTTCTTTGTTAAATCTGCGCGAACCTTGTCAGCAACCAGTGTGAATTCGGGGATCGACTCAGGCATATCTTCAACAACCTGAAGGATATAGTAGGCACCTTGCGAATCAATGATATCGCTGATGGCATTGGGTGACAGTTCAAAGGCGACGGCCCCAAATTGGGCAGGATTTTTGACCCCTGTCGGACCATTGCGACCAAAAGGTTCTGTTGTTATTATCTGCTGTTTCAATGTTGCAGCAACCATGGACAATGATTCCGCATTCAGGGCGACATTATAGGTTGCGAAGGCATCTTCATTGGCCATGTTTTTGGCTTTTTCATCGGTTAGTTTTTTTACGATTTTAGGCCTGGCCTGTTCAAAGGTGAAGGTGGATGCCTCATTAACCTTTTCAACTCTAATGATGTGCCATCCAAACTGAGTCCTGACTGGATCACTGATTTCTCCGGGACTCATGGAAAAGGCTTTTTCACCAAAAGGTTCCACCATGGCATCTCGTTTAAAAGCGCCAAGATGTCCGCCGTTTTTGCCGCCAGGATCATCAGAGTACTGTTTGGCAAGTTCTGCAAAATCCTTTCCTTCCTTTGCCATCTTCAGAACTGAAAGTGCTTTTTCTTTGCCTTTGTCAGTGAGTTCCACACTGGCATCCTGGTCTAATTTAATCAGAATATGGCTGGCTTCAACGGTTTTGGGCGTATCAAATTCTTCGGGTGCGGATTCGAAATAATCCTTTATCTCGGAATCGGCCAGGGACACTTTGGAATGATACATTTCAGGCGTAAATTGCAGATAATCCGTCTTGCGTTTGGGTTCGGTTTTATAAGTGTTCTTATTGGCATCAAAATAGGCTTTAATCTCATCATCAGAAAGACGAATGTCGTTGATCAGTGATGGATCAAACAAGGCATAGTCGATCATGATCTGCGAATTTTTCCATTGATACGAGTCTTCAATCTCAGAGTCGGATACTTTGACACTGCCTGAAACCAAATACCGGACTTTATCCATCAGAACAAATTCGCGTTGTTTGATTTCGAAGGATTCCGGTGTAAGACGGTTTTGGGATAAAACAGCCCTGTATCTTCGGCTATCAAAACTGCCATTGTCCATAAAAGCCGGAATGGCTTTTATGGTGGAAGACAGCTCTTCGTCGCTTACTTGAAAATTCAATCGTTTTGCTTCAGTCAATAGCAGCCTTTTTTCAATTAGTTGATCAATGGTCTGTTTTTTAACCTGGAGCATTTTAAGTGTTTCGTCATTCAGGCGACTTCCGTATTTCTGCTTCATTTGTTCTACAAGGCGGTTATAGGTTTCATTGTACTCTTCGACCATGATCGGATCTCCATTGACCATGGCGACCCGTCCAGCTTCCCGGTCGCGAAAACTGCCGACCCCCCAGAACACAAATACCAGAACGATGGCGCCTAATAGAATTTTGATTAACCAGGTACCTGCATTTTTACGCATTAAATTGAGCATTATGTTTCCTCACTATATCTTTTAAATATTCAACAGGATATACACTTTATTCATAAAATAAAATACGATCCCCATAAAAACAGATTTTTTATAATTTATTACAAGTTTAAAACAGATCAAAAATCGTAAAATTTTTATTATATTTTTTATGGTCACATTTGTCAATAAATTCCCCTGAACTTAAGCAATATCGGCATTTTTCAACTGAATAAATCCCAATGGATTCTGAAATCCACCTTGATATTGAATTTCATTTCATATTATGATGAGATGATAAAAGCTGGGAAATACCGGTGTTCACGGATATATTTTTGTAGTAACAAGACCTGACATGCGCTATGCGAAAAACGACAGGACGAACGCCGCTCCCGGCAAGTTGATCCCGGCTTTAAGGAATTTGCAAATGACATCAAGTATTGAACAGGCCATAGAAGTCCTGAAAATTGAGGCAGAAGGCATATTAAAGCTCGCTGATCGGCTGAATCACCATTTTGAAGAAATGGTTGATCTCATCTGCAAGGCAACCGGCAGGCTGATCATCAGCGGTATCGGAAAGTCCGGGATTGTCGGTAGAAAAATTGTCGCCACATTGAACAGTACGGGAACCCGCTCTTTGTTTTTGCATCCTGTTGAGGCCATGCACGGAGATTTGGGAATGGTCAGCCCGGATGATGTCTTTCTGGCGCTCTCCAACAGCGGAGAAACGGATGAACTCAATCTGCTGGTGCCAAGCATTCGAAAAATCGGATGCAAGGTGATCGCCTTCACCGGGAATCTTCATTCTACCCTGGCGGAACACAGCGATATCGTTATTGATGTCAGCGTTGAAGCGGAAGCATGCCCGCTGGGTCTGGCACCGACTGCCAGTACCACGGCGCTTTTGGCGATGGGAGATGCTTTAGCCGTGGTTCTTATCAACCGTAAACACTTTAATTCTTCCGATTTCAGGCGGGTCCACCCCGGCGGGAATCTGGGACAGCGTCTGACAAGTCGGGTTCAGGATATAATGCTGAAAGATACACAGGTTCCCATGGTTTTTGCCGGTGATTCCATGGATTCTGCAGTAAATGAAATCAACCGGCTGGAAATCGGGGCAACCCTTGTTGCGTATCCTGATATGACGCTGGCTGGAATTATTACCGACGGCGACATCCGCAGGCTGATCGCCAGACGGCTACCTGTGTATGGTGTGTCGGTCGATGAAGTCATGACCACCCGGCCACGGATGCTGTTTCTGGACTCGCTGGCATGTGATGCCTTGAATATCATGGAAAAACATCAGATTACTGTGCTGCCAATTGTGGACAGTCACGAAAAGGTTCAAGGTATTTTGCACCTTCATGATATTCTGGGTAAGGGCGATTTTAAATTTAACGGCCATTAACAGAAGCACTTATGGCATTAACAAGGCTGAGGACTGTGGTTTACGGCAGGTTTACAAAACTGCCTTATTGTCTTTGAGCCGTAAACATTCCATTATGGGGGACTATGAACAACGAATATATTGATACATCCATACCTGTTTTGGGGGAAAGCAGAATTACTTCTCCCATTAAAACCAGGGAAGAAACAAATATTTTTATTTCGGATGCCGATCAGGTAACAATTGATGTCAATCTTGACAACCTGAAATCCTTGATTCTGGAGGGAAAACAGGTTCCGGCCTTTGAAATGGGGGGGCCTAGGGAGAAAATATTTTTTGATCCCAGCAAGGTTCGGTGCGCGCTGGTTACTTGTGGTGGTCTTTGTCCCGGGCTGAATGACATAATCAGGTCTATTGTTCTGGGACTATTCTATGCTTATGGCGTTAGCAATGTTTATGGCATTCGATATGGGCTTCAGGGGTTTATCCCAAAGTATGGTCATGATATTTTTCCGCTTACCCCGGCGGATGTTTCCGGTATTTTGGAGCGCGGCGGATCTATTCTTGGCTCTTCCCGGGGTCCTCAGTCCATTGATGATATTGTGGACTGCCTTGAACGCATGAATATCGGAGTGTTGTTCATGATTGGTGGAGACGGAACTCTGAAGGCGGCGACAAAAATCGCAGACTCCATAACCGAGCGGGGGCTGAAGATCAGCGTCGTAGGCATTCCCAAAACCATTGACAATGATATCTATCTGGTATCCCGTTCGTTTGGATTTGACACGGCGGTTGACATCGCCACTCTGGCTATAAAAGCGGCTCACAGCGAGGCTGAAGGATATCCAAACGGTATTGGTCTTATCAAATTGATGGGCCGGTATTCCGGGTTCATTGCCTCAACTGTCGTGCTTGCTCAGCAGGATGTTAATTTTGTTTTGATTCCGGAAGTGGATTTTGATCTTGATGGCCCCAAAGGGCTTCTTGCAGCTCTGGAAAAACGCCTGAAGGATCGGAAACATGCGGTTATCGTGGTGGCGGAAGGCGCCGGGCAAAAATATTTTACAGACGATAATCCGGACAAGGATCAATCCGGGAATGTCAAATTGAATGATATCGGTTTATTTTTGAAGGAGGCGATACAGACACATTTCAAGGCAAAAAATGAGGAGATTTCGCTGAAGTACATTGATCCAAGTTATATTATCCGCAGTCTTCCCGCCAATGCCAATGACCATGCATTCTGCAGCGTACTTGGGCGGGATGCCGTGCATGCGGGAATGGCGGGGAAAACCAGGATGCTGATCGGCCACTGGAACAATCATTTTGTTCATATTCCCATGAGTGCGTCGGCAGGAAAACGAAAACAAGTGGATACGAATGGGAAATTATGGCGAAGTGTGCTGGAGTCAACGGGGCAGGGAATACTGCTCAATGAAAAAGATAATGATGAACGATGAAAAAAGATAATGAAGCGTGCGGAATTCATCATTTAGAAATGCAACAGGCTGTAGATAGCTTCAGCGTGCTTTTGGGCTGCGCCCTGGTTCATTTCAACGGCTCTTCGCGCTGAATTTCCTGTTTTTTGGGCCCGGTCCGGTCGGGCGACAAAAAACAGGACTTTTTCGGCAAGGTCATTACCATCTTTTACTTCAATGCCGCCTCCGGCGCTTTCCAGCAGGCTTCTGGCATCCAGAAAGTCTTCCATATATGGTCCGTATAGTACGGGTTTAGCCCATACCGCCGGCTCAAGAATGTTTTGTCCGCCGAGCGGTGTCAGGCTACCGCCGCAAAAAACGACCGTAGCGATGCTGTAAATGGCTTGAAGTTCTCCCATGGTATCCAGAATGATGACAGGGGCCGTTCTGTTCTCCCCGTTATTTCCGAGACAGGTCCGCAATTGACAGCTCAGTTCCCTTGCTTTGATAATTTTTTCGATACGCCGAACCCGCTCAAGATGTCGGGGCGCCAGAATCAGAAGGGTATTAGGGGCTTTCTGAACCACTTTTTGATAAGCATCCAGAATAATTTCTTCTTCAGAATGTCGTGTACTCCCCGCCAGAAAAACTGGCTCGTTTTCCCTGATACCGAAGATTTGCCGCCAATATCGTACCTGGTCGGGCTGCACCCAGTTGTCTGATTGGCGCAGCAAAAGATCATATTTTGCATTACCATTGACCTGTATTTTTTCAGGCGCTGCTCCCATTTCATGAATCCTTCTGGCATCAATCTCCTGAATCATGCTGAAAAAGCTCATACTGCCAAGCACTTCTTTCATCAGTGGCCGGATCATCCTATACCGCTTGATGGCCCTTCCCGAAATACGACCATTAACAATGGCTGTTTTTATACCCATAAGGTTAGCCATCATCAACAAGTTCGGCCACAGTTCTGTTTCAAGACAGACCAGCAGGTCGGGTTTTATTTTTCTGAGGGCGCTTGTCACGGAAAGAATAAAATCAATGGGGGCGTAAATGCAGATAACATCGGAGGGTAGCCGGGTTTTTGCAAGCTTTTGCCCATGTTCTGTTGTGGTGGAAAGGATAATGTTGCAGCGGGGCTCCAGTGTCTGAAGCGCCTCAATGATTGGGACTGCTGCATTCACTTCTCCCATTGAAACAGCGTGAAGCCATAAGCGTGGAGAACGCGCATAAGGAGGATTCAGGGCAGGATAAACGCCGATGCGCTGCGAAAAGCTGCTGCGATAACGTCCGGTCAGTCTCGTGTACAACAGGATGTATGGCAAGGTAAACAAAAACAGCCCGGATGTTAGTCCCATATAGCCCAAACAGGCTGGGTTCATAAAAGGCGTTCTCCCTTTTTCAGGGTGTAGTGATTTCAACAAATGCTTCGCCTTTGATCTGGAGTAGAAACAGTTTTTTCTGAGCTTCACGGTCCTTATCAAAGCGATAATTTCCCGTAACGCCTAAATAGCCATCGGGTCTGAGAAGTTCTTTTATAATCGAACTGCGAAAAAGAGTATTCGGGTTTCTGATAATGTTAAACATCATCATTGCCGTATCATAAGAGACGGCTTCAATATATCCTGGGGATTCCTTGTAGGCATTTTGAAATATCCGAACAAACTGCTGTACGGTTTCAGATGTGCTTTCGGCAAAAAAACCGTCTGGCAGAATGCAGCCCTGGATCGATGGGCCGCCAGTATGAATCAGTTTGAGAGAATGCCACAGATTGGTACCGAGCAGATAAGATGGGCGAAGGTTGCCATAAGCCAGTTGGGGAACAATAACGGCTATTTTTTGAGGTGAATCCGGAATAAAAAGTGCTTCGAAGTCCTCGGAAATTGAAGGGGTTGCATCTATGGTTGCGGCAGTTGGCTCCATGCGTTTGCTTGCTCTGGACGATTTTGAATTATCGGGAACAGGCGAATACCGGCTTGAAAGCTTTTGCAGGGTTTCCCTGAAATCGGTCTGCGAGGTATTATATGATTGAATCGCAACCACACGGCCGCCTGCGGACTCGACCTGATCCTTGAAAAGATTCATAAAATTAATGCCATAAGGCTCATCGGGATAAAGGATCGCAAAACGGCTCAGACCAAGTTTCTTTACGGTAAAGGATACCAGAGCATCTGTCTGAGTTCCTGGTGTCATGAAGTTTCGGAAAACCGAGGGTCCAATTTGGGTGATTTGATCTTTCTGGGTCAATGTGATAATCGGAATGCCATATTTTTGGGCCTCCACCGCGGCGATGTCGGCAGTGGCTACGGGACCGATAATGGCGGCAACGCCGGATTCAGCCAGCTCCTTTACTGCTTCAATGGTTTTTTCAGGGTCAGATTCCGTGTCTTTGATAAGTATGGTCAGTGGCGGATCGGGGTTAAGCGATACAAACTGATTTTGCGCCAGCTCAATTCCTTTTAGCGCTTTTTTCCCGTAAGCTTCATAAGTTCCGGTAAGAGGCAGCAGGCATCCTATTGTTTGATGTTGATAGGCCGAATGTTTTTTCAGGTCCTGAAGCATTTGTAAAGCCTGAGCTGCTTCATCTTGTTTTGGAAATTGTTCGGTTAATACGGTCAGTACGCTGTAAGCATCTTCCAGTTTTTCCAATTCCAGATATTTCTGGCCCGCCAGTAACAGAATTTTTGCCTTTACTTGAGATGAATCCAGGCGGGCTAGCAGGTTAAACACATCAGAAATGGCCATAGGCGATATAATTTCTTTGAGCTTTTGGGTGATTCGCGCCGAATCGGTTTCTGAGGATTTTTCCAGAACATTGGAATAAGCATTTATGGCTTCCGCTGGAAGATTCAGGCGGGAATAGGCATCCGCCAGTATTCCAAATGCGTGGCGCACAGTATCGGAGGACCTGTATTTTTTCACATAGACTTGTCCCAACTCAGTGACTTTCTGGTAATCTCCGATGGCGAAAAGCGCTGTTAGTACGCCAAGTTCAGCCTTTTGAGCCGAAGCGCTTTTGGGATAATGGGCGGCCAGGCGCTGATAATAGGGAAGGGCTTGGGACGGTTTCCCTGTTGTCATATAAATATCGCCGATTCGCAAAAGGGTGTCCGCGGTCCATGAGCCGTTTGGAAATGCGGATAAATACTTCTGAAAGGCGTTCAGCGCCTCCGGATAAGCTTTTTCAAAATACCTTTTTTCGGCTGAAAAAAAGAGTTCATCTCCAGGACTGACGGCGACAACTGGCGGTGATTTGTCGAGTTTCGGGGGTTTGTCTGTTTTAATTATTTTTTTGGAAGCGCAGGAGGCTATCAACATTATCAGTAGAACAAAAAGCATGAATCGACAAAATTTCATAATGGTATCTTTACCTTGAAAAGGTTTCCCTCCTTTGGAAATGGGGGGCGAGGAGGACGTTATTTTTGTATCCGTAGGGTGAATGTCCGGGTGATTAAGAGCACATATATACGCTTGGATTTATAAGGTTTGGCGTGTTGTTTCGCCAGAATTGGAAAATATTATAGCTGAATCCATCAGCAGGGTCAATTACCAGATTTAGGTATTTTCATTTTGATGGATTTTGGGAACCCTTATGTATTCTTGATGAACTCGTAAGAAGCCATCACAGAATTCTTGACTATGTTGTTTTGTTGGAATAACATACTTGGTTTATGAAATGGCATCCTGGCAAGGGGAATTCTAACATAACAATGGAATTTCAATGGTTTTTGCCCCCTCACTGCTGCAGAACCCCGTCTGTCGTAAAAATGGTGAAATCAATGCAAAAGACAAAAGTATTGTTTCTGGTTATTCTGGCTAACATGGCTATCTGGCTGGCGTTTAATCGCCCTGCCCCCCTGGTTTCTTCCTGGACCGACAAGATTGAGGGAGTCTCTTTCAGCCCTTATCATAAAGGGCAGAATCCTATGGAAAAAATTTACCCATTTCCGGATCAGATTGATGGCGATCTGAAAATGATCAGAGGAGTGACGCGAAGCGTTCGCAGTTATTCTTCGATCGACGGGTTTGAAAATATTCCGGGGATGGCGGTTCGCTACGGGCTTAGTGTAACGGCCGGCGCCTGGTTGGACCAGGACAAGGACAAAAATGAAAGGGAAATTCGAAACCTGGTTCGAAACGCCCGAACCTATACGACTACCGTTCCGCGTGTCATTGTCGGTAATGAATCTGTTCTTCGGGGGGACCTGAAGGTTAAGGAACTGATTGAATACATCCGCAGAGTGCGCGAGCAGGTTCCTTGTCCGGTAAGCACGGCCGAACCTTGGGATGTGTGGATCAATAACCCGGAGCTGGCCAGAAATGTGGACTATATCGCCATTCACATCCTGCCCTACTGGGAAAAGATACCCCTGGAACATTCCTTGAAATGGGTAGTGGAACGCTATCGACAGGTTCAGCAGGCCTATCCGGACAAACATGTTCTGCTGGCTGAAGTGGGCTGGCCCAGCCACGGGGAGCGTCGGGGTCCGGCAAAGCCCAGTACGGTCAATGAATCTCTCTTTCTGCGTGCATTTTTTAATGTGGCGGCGGAACTAAAGATTGATTATTTTATCATGGAAGCCTTTGACCAACCCTGGAAAGTGGATCTGGAAGGAGTCATGGGGGCTCACTGGGGATTGTTTGACAAGGATCGAAACCTTAAAATCGCTCTTGAAGGTCCTGTGAAAGATGTTTCGCCGCTTCCCATGCCGCTTGTTCTTTCCTTTCTGCTGGCGATCATTCCCTTGTCCATGTATCTGCGCAATAAGCAAGATCAGCCGTTTAACGGTCAGCTCTTCTTTGCCATGGTCATTCAACTGAGCATATCAGCCGTGGTTTGGATTGCTTCCACGCCTTGGATTCACGAGTTGCTGCCGACCGAAACCCTGATATGGGGGCTTTTGCTTCCGCTGCAGGCTGGGCTTCTGGTGGTGGTTCTTATCAATGGATTTGAGATGGCGGAAATGCTGTGGCCCGCGGGGCTGAAGCGCCTGTTTCATCCGCTGATTCCTGAAAATGGCAGGGATTTCCCCAAGGTTTCATTGCACTTGGCTATATGCAATGAACCCCCGGATATGGTCGCCAAAACCCTGGACAGCCTTAATCTGCTTGATTATCCGAATTATGAAGTTCTGGTGCTGGACAACAACACGCTGGATGCCGATTTATGGGAACCGGTTCGGGATTATTGCGAAAAACTGGGCCCTAAATTCCGTTTTTTTCATCTGGGAAAATGGCCGGGTTTCAAGGCCGGGGCGCTGAACTTTGGATTGAGCGTAACTGCCCCGGATGCTGCAATTGTTGGAGTTGTTGACAGCGACTACATTGTCCGCCCGGACTGGCTCAAATCACTCATTCCCCATTTTGACAATCCTAAAGTAGGTTTTGTTCAGGCACCCCAGGATCACCGTGAATGGCAGGGCAGTTTCTTCAAGGAAATGCTAAACTTTGAATATCATGGTTTTTTTCAGATCGGAATGATTCACCGGAATGAACGAGATGCCATTATTCAGCACGGAACGATGACCTTGATTCGAAAACAGGCGCTTTTGGATGTCGGTCTCTGGGCGGAGTGGTGCATCTGTGAGGATTCCGAGCTGGGTTTGAGGCTGATGAATGCGGGGTTTGAATCCGTTTATGTCAGCGAAAGTTTTGGCCATGGTCTTACACCAGATTCTTTTGCTGGTTACAAAAGGCAACGGTTTCGATGGGCTTATGGCGCAGTTCAGATCATCAGGCGCCACTGGAGAACCTTCTTGCCATGGAATTCGCAATCTGGTCTGAGCGCCGGGCAGAAATATCATTTTGCCACGGGCTGGTTTCCCTGGTTCGGAGATGCGTTTAATGTCATCATTACATGGGCCACCCTGCTCTGGGTTGCCGGGGTCATCGTCCTTCCAAGATATTTTGGTCAGCCCCTTTATATTCTGCTGCTTCCGGCCGTTGGCGTTTTTGTCTTCCGACTGCTTCATTTTTTCTGGCTGTACAAGTCTCGGGTCGGCTGCTCGCTGAAACAGCGGATCGGCGCAGCAATCGCCGGAATGGCCCTGAGCCACACAATTGGAAAGGCCATGCTTACTGGCCTGATCTCTTCGGACAAGCCTTTTTTACGCACTCCGAAATGTGAAAACCAGCGGGCTGTAATCAAGGGTGTTCTGATGGCATGGGAAGAAATGTTGATCTTTTTGACATTCTGTTTGTCATCTGCAACTATCATCAGCAGACATGGAACCGATAACCCCGAAATTCTTCTCTGGATCGGGGTCATGCTAATTCAGTCACTGCCTTATGGGGCTGCGCTGCTAACATCCATGATCAACGTTGTTCCAGCTCTGGTTCCCAAGTCCATGTTTCAGCAAATTTTTGCGCCGGGCAAGTTGGGCCTGCGAATTTTCACCAGCCGCACTGAAAATGGATGATGTTGACAAGGGCGGTGAAGTAGGAAACGCAACGCTGATGTTGGACTTTTTACTGTACCATCAATTTTTATATTGACAGAATTGGCTCGATACAATAGAAGTGCCGAGTTAAGATTATCATATCAGGAGAGACCCGTGAAAAAATATACTTATAGTGCAAAAGAATCGGATAACCCGGGCAAATGGTTTGTGGTTGATGCCAAAGAAGCCGTGCTGGGAAGGCTGGCATCGTCCATTGCCGCTCGTCTCAGGGGGAAATGCAATCCTTTGTTTACCCCTCATGCAGACATGGGAGACTGGATTGTGGTGACTGAAAACATCCCCATTGTCGCGCTGGGGACGGCAGGCGCGCTGGGCGCTTGTCGCCAGCGTGT
>CAIMCT010000567.1 GCA_903839535.1 uncultured Desulfobacteraceae bacterium | reverse complement strand
GTTGGACACGGATTTGGTTGATACTATTCAGCAGCTTCAGAATCAAATCTCTAAAGACAGCAGCAATAGCAGCAAACCGCCTTCAAGTGATGGTTTGAAGAAGAAACCTGCTCCAGCCAGTCTGCGAAAGCCTAGTTTAAAACCAAACGGTGGGCAGCCCGGACATGAAGGCCATCATCTTGAGATGGTGGAAAACCCCGAGCATACAGTTGTTCACCAGAACAAAATATGTGAACACTGCCATGCTCCGCTTGATCATGCTGCCGTTATTGGCCATGATAAACGCCAAGTATTCGATATTCCGATTGTCCATATACAAGCCACCGAGCATCTGGTTGAAATTTGCAATTGTCCGAATTGTGGTCATCGCAATGAGGCAGCATTCCCAGCCGATGTTAAGCAGCCAACTCAATATGGTCCGAATGTAAGATCCCAAGCGGTTTATTTCAACATTCAGCATCATATTCCACTGGAAAGAACAAGCGAAATTTTCGAAGATCTCTATGGCCAACGTATTTCCGAGGCGGTTATCATTAAGGCGACTGAAGAATGCGCTGTCAAGGTTGAGCCTGCCAATCAGCAAATCAAAGAGCAGTTGATCGCATCTGATGTAGTCAACTTTGATGAAACAGGGATCAGGGTTAACGGCAGCCTTCAGTGGTTAAACGAAGCCTCCACCCCGACTTTAACGTATTACAACATTCATCAGAGGCGTGGCATGGAAGGTCTGGATGATACGGGCATTTTGCCTGTATTCGAGGGAATTGCCGTACATGACCACTGGAAACCCTACTTTAAATATGTGAACTGCTTTCATGCCCTTTGTAATGCACATCACTTAAGGGAGCTGAAGTTTGTCAACGACCAATACGGACAACCGTGGGCTGTAGAACTTATCGACCTGCTTGTTGAAATCAATGGCCAGGTAAATCTATCCCGCCCAGCAGGATGTCTCTCCCCCTTCATGATCAATGATTATGAAAGCCGCTATGATCAGATCATTGTGAAGGGATTGGAATTAAATCCTACCCCTGAAAAAATACCCGGGAAGAAGGGGAGGGTGAAACAGTCCACTCCTAAAAATCTTCTCGACCGTTTGAAGACATTCAAACCAGAGACACTGAAGTTTATGCATGACTTCAGAGTGCCTTTTGACAATAATCTAGCGGAAAGAGATATCCGTATGGTCAAACTCAAGCAGAAGGTATCCGGTTGCTTCCGCACTCAAAAAGGAGCAGGCATCTTTTGCAAAATCCGCGGATATATCTCGACAGCAAGAAAAAATTCCTGTAGTGCTATGGATGCTATTGTAAAAGCATTTCAGGGAACCCCTTTTATCCCAACTCCTGCATAACCATCACATTGCTATGTGCTAACGCCAACATTATATGTGAAATCTAATATTAATTGGCCTCAGCGGTCTAACTATATTTTGGTCATAGCCGATACTCGTGCAAATGCCAGTCATGGTGGGATACTGTATGATCAGAGTTACCATGTTTTCTTGAGCCGCTATCTGACAAAATGCAGTGACCTCATGTCATTCATATGATTCCTATATTTGAAAAACTACCTTACACCGTCAACGACATGCACTGCCCATGATGACCACATATTCCAGCGTTTGTGAGATATATGTGGTACATTTGGTATCAAATAAAGTTAGACCATTTGGATTAAAAATAATCTTAGACTAGCTTTTTCACTCATAGCCATCAAATCACTATGCCTGAGTAGTTACAAAAATTCTCCCCAAGCTAT
>CAIMCT010000566.1 GCA_903839535.1 uncultured Desulfobacteraceae bacterium | reverse complement strand
CAGTACCATTGTTGTAATCTCCCAGCTTCAGTAGCACCTCAGCACGAAATCTTTTCTTGTCCTCCACAAAAGCAATATAATCATCCTTATCTGACCATGGAAAAACAATAGTTTTCTTCCCCCTCTTAGACATGCCATCCTTAATTTTTCTCTCATGAATTAGGGAGCAATGTTTTATGAATGCATCAAACAAAGCCTTCTCGATTTCGATTGCGAGTTCAGTTTCATCTGCGTTTATTTTCATCTTATTTAGATACTCTTCAATATGAGACATCATATCCGCAATGGATTTCTCAAGATGTTCCTGCTCATGAATTTGAACAGATATCTTCACCTTCTTTTTTATCCATGCACATACACTTTCAAAGCTGGTTTCTATTTCGAAAAAAATTTCTGGATATTGACTTCGATCATGATAATTCCGACGAGCCACACGATTCAACGCTTTTTCCAACATGGAAAGAATACACAAAATATTTATTATGGGTTCAAGATTGGTAAAATTCGGTTTGACATCTGCTTTGGTCATAAATTCCCCCCCCCTCATAAGTTTATTAACGGAGGGTATTATAACATATTTTTTCAAGATGTTAAATAAAAGACAAAACTTATAGACCTATGCGTTATCAGCACTGCTTATGTGTGCGGCCTGGTTCAAGATGCTGTAATTCGGGAGATCAACCATCCGCGAGGCGATTTCGTGAATGTGTATGAAGAAAGCAAATGGGAAGCTGAGCAGCTTTGGCATGGAAAAGCCACCTTGCTGCGGCCATCAATCATTGTGGGACATTCCGAAACTGCTCGCTGCAAATCCTTCACCGGTTGGTATATCTTGTTCCAGGCATTGCATCTTCTTGACCGGCTATTGCATGAAAGTAAAGACTCAAACAGACTGAATCTCGACATAAATCTGCCTGCAGACTCCCATGCCGCCGCCAACATAGTCCCTGTGGATTACGTCGCTAAGGCCGCGGTGGCGATCATTGAGAAAACGGACAATCATAACAATATCTTTCATCTTACACACACTGATCCCCCAAGTCATCAGTGGACCATGAACTATATTTGCAAACGGTTCAACCTGGGTGGAATCCATTTTTCCGGAGCCGGAACTCCAATTACTGAGCCGCGCAATTTGATAGAGCATATGGTTTGGCACCAGATGAAGACCATCTTATTCCACTTTTCCAATAATCCCGTATTCGACCGTACCAACACGGATCGCGCCTTACCACATATACCAGTTCCGCCAATCACTGAAGCTATAGTGACCAAACTGGTGGACTATGCAATAGAAAAGGAAAAGTGGACGCTGTAAGTTTCCGCGTTCACGGATTCTATAGTGAACGAGGTCAGATAGTTCCCGTGTTTTTTGATTGCAACGAACGTATGTATTGATCAATGCCCAAGAGTCATGAGAACGCCTCGGGAGCGCTTTTGAATCATAGCCAGAACCTTCTGAATTATCGGTGCTTTTCTATATATTTCTTCAAACTTTATCGCTACTTCTTCGGATGCCGGAACAATCGCTTCAGCCATCCCATGTAACACCGAAAAAACCATTCTCGACTTGATACCAGTCTCCTGAGAGAATCGTTCCAGGTGGCGTGTCTGAATCCACTTAGGGCGGTTCTCTCCACCTATTCGCATAGCCATCTTATCTGTCAGCCCCACATACACTGCAGTGCAAAGGATGTCGTAAAAAGGCGCAAGTTTCGGGCCGGACCCCGTAAATATCAATGCGATATTTTTAGCGTGGGCATCCGCATTTCCAACGAGCAAATTAAAGAGAACCCAGTTTAACAAAATCTTTATATCTGCGGCGGGGCGGATGCTGTATTCCTTCAATAATCCGAAACACATCTTCAGGGAAGGGCCACCTTCGTTTTCGTATTTCTGGTCTGGCGGGACTCCCAGCGCCTGGCAGAAATCTTCCTGGTGGATGCGGACGAGATTCCCATCCTGATCTGTGGCTCTATCATATCGTTCTATCAAGTAGAGAGTATCCTTGCCTGTTCGGACAATGACGCGAGGGATTGGAATGCCCATATTTCCGGCCAGTGTCATACAGAAAGCTTCATTTTCTACCGTGCCATCCATATCCATGATCGGCGGTTTAATAATATGTGAACTCGGCGAGCCTGACTTTGGCAGATGAATAATATTGTTTTTGGTATATACGGGAAGCTTGTTCTGAGCCCCAGCCAGCGATAGCCGTATCCCTTCATCACCAGCCAGCAGGGGATGTTTCGGAAGAGATGCTATTACTCGATGTTCAAGTTTTTTCTTGCAGAATTATGGCAGGTAGCTATCAATGGTACTCCGCAAGGTTTATGGGTAGGCCATCGCGAAGGGATGTGACCAATTTCAGGGTGATGT
>CAIMCT010000565.1 GCA_903839535.1 uncultured Desulfobacteraceae bacterium | reverse complement strand
TTTTGACCCGGCACCGTCAAAAGTGATACCGGCCCACCCCGAACCTGCCTGATCCTGCGCGGTAAACTTCACTCCAGTAGCTTTTAATGTGCCGGAAACTGAGATTAAGACACCTGGGTTAATTTTCAACGTTCGACCTGAGGCAATGGTCAGACTGGACCCCTGCGGGATATTCAATTGATTGATGTTATAAACCGCATCACTGGTTTCATCCCAACTTACCGCCCCCTGAATTGTTCCTTCTACAGTCAAATCTCCCTTAGCATTATCCGAATATGTATTGCCGCTGAATATCGGATTGTTCGCAGAATATGATACATAAATCCCATATTGGTTGTTGGTGATAGTGTTGCCCGTTACCGCAGGAGATGACGTGCCGTCCACATAAATGCCACGACTAAACCCATTAATCGTATTGCTCTGTACCACTGGCGAGCCATTGATTATTAAAATCCCAGAATAAGCGCTGCATTTATCTATCGTACACCCCTTAATCGTCGGTGATGAGTCCTTTACATAAATTACTACACCGTTATAACTTCCGAGTCCATTAGGAACACACTCCAGAACACAGTTTTCCAGCCGGCTATCTTTTGACCCGGCACCGTCAAAAGTGATACCGGCCCACCCCGAACCTGCCTGATCCTGCGCGGTAAACTTCACTCCAGTAGCTTTTAATGTGCCGGAAACATTGATGTTGACGCCATTGTTCAGAATTACCTGAACACCATCCTGGATGGTAAGCGATACGCCATCTGGGATACTAAGACCCACCGCGATTAAGATAGGACTATTTTCAGCAGTCCAAGTTGTTGATTCTGTCAGAGTACCACCAGCGAAATAGCGACCACCTGTTGTCACATCACCAATCGTTATGCTTTGCCCGCCTGCCTGTCCCTTACCAAGGGCTGACTTAATCGTCAAACCTGTGTAGTAGTAACCAGTGGTTTTATAAGAATGGGTGGTGTTGGGACTGGTCGTCTCAGTGGTCGTGCCATCACCGAAATTCCATCTATAGGAGACTATGGTATCTTTATAGGCAATGCTCTGTGAGGCATCAAACGTTATTGGGGTGTTTACTGGCGCATTCTGGGGAGTAGCGGAAAAATTGCACACAATGTACGGATCAATCTCACCAGCATTTGATTTTTTGGCATCTAAATAGACATAGCCTGATGGATTTTCGAATAAATAAGTCCATGCCTGATCCATCACTTGTTTCATGATATTATAAATGTTAAAGATACTAAGGCAATTTTTTAACGCTTCTTTTGTCCCAGTATATCCAACTTTTTTAAGTAGCAGGAATATTTTATCTAATATATCAAGCTTATAGACCGTACTTGCCAAGGTTAAGGCTGCATTTATCGGTTTTTTGGATAAAAGCAGATTAGCCGCCTCACTTAAACCCTCAATCTGATGAGCCTCTATGAGCCAATCAGATAGATCGAATGTCTCATCAATAATAAAGTCAGCTCCGCCAGCGTAGAGAACAATTTGCATAATATTCATCATGGATGCATCATAACCACTCTCAAGTGTTGGATCTACGCCCAGATGGACTGTAGATTCATTGGAAAGAGCCAATCCATACGTTGCCGTTTTGTTTGGCCCTATCAATCCAAATTTAGCATACATGGAAATGGGTGTTAGAGTAAAAGTGGAATTTTCCGATGGAAGCTTAATCGTCGTCCAGAAAGACTTCGTATTGGTAATTGTAACCTTGGTGTCGGCATGGCTTCCATCCTGCTTCAATGAATCAGCCAATCCTGTGATTGCACCGTTGGAATTGCTGTGATCTAAAATTATGTAGTCTGGTACAGCACCGTAAACTGGAGGATTGAATAACAGCAATAGCATTACGAATGCCACCATGGTGATAGTTTTATACTGTATTTGGCTCATTTTAACCCTCCAAATTCTGATTTTATGCCAATTTTTTTTGTGTATTCGAAACGAGTAGATCATACGGTCCCCGTTTTTGGGGTCTGCATGACATAGGCATGGTCGTCATCCTGCAAATTTTTGTCAAGGAGTTGCACCAGAAGATATTTTGGCCCACAACGACACCCTGACCGACCAGCTTTTATGTGGCAACAAATAGGCTTTCCAGACAATCATGAGCTTGGAGCCACATCAATTTTTCCCTTCTTTGGGTGACTTTCGATTTGGTAAAAATTAAACCTTATGGGCTATGCGATTTTTCTTTTTTTATAATTCCCAATAACCCATCAATGGAAATATCTTCATCCAATAGTGGCCAATGTATCCCATACCCAGACGACGATATTTCAAAAGTTTTCCTTTCGATTTCAGAAGCCTTTTCCAATAACGACGATATATTTTTTAGCTGAAACCTTCTTTTTACCCCATCAATGGTTGTCTCAAGCAAGTTTTCACAAAATTTGATTTCTCCAATATCATGATATTTATTCATTGCTGGCACCTCCTCTGAAAATCATCCCATTGCAACTCAATATACTCAAAATGCTCATAGATGATTTTTCTGATCTGCCTTTTGTCTTTCTCTGACATGTTGTATGAAAGTGCCTCTTCAATGTCGAATGCCTTACGGTCCAACCAATATTTGCATTCCATTCCGCCCTTTCGGCAATGGACATGTTGGCGATAGTCACCCCCTTTTCATATGTCTTATCCAACAGGTGAACGATTGGTCTAACCCCTTTCTCGGAATGAGTTTTAAGATATTCATGAACCGCGTTTTTTTGGGTTGTCGCCCTTGCCCAAGGGGCGGTCCAGGTTGAACTCCCTGGTCCATTCCTTTGCTTATGCGCTGTTATTGGCATCCAGGGCTGAGAAATTCGTTATCCTGACAGTCCCGTCCGGAAAACGAGCTATAATGTCCAACTCCCCTCCCATCGCCTCAATATGGCTGCGCAGCGTGGAAATGTACATATCCGTGCGTCGCTCCAGCTTGGCAATCGCCGGTTGCTGAATCTTAAGCAACCTCGCCAATACCTGCTGAGATAAGCCACGGGCCTGCCGCAATTCATGCAACGGCATCTCTGCCAGCATCTCGTTTGCCAGTTGCTCAGACCGTGCCTGCGCCTCATCAGACAAGGCAGATCGAAGCTCACAGAACTTCTTGGCCATCTAACAGCCCCTCCTTTCTCAATTCATCGATATATTGGTCATACAGATCATCTGCAATCGGGACGTATTCCGCATACCATCGGTCGTTTCCTGTCTTATCTCCTCCGATCAGAAGAATAGCCCGGCGCCACAGATCAAACGCATAAAGGGTCCGCAATGGTCTGCCGCCAAACTGGATTCTCAACTCCCTCATATGCCCGTGCCGTGAGCTTTTAACCCCACTGCTGTAGGGAAATTTTAGCGAGGGTCCCAGCAACTCCAGTAATCGGACCGAAGCGTCAACACCCACTTGTTCTTTTTCGGCCAGAGAATGCCACCATTCCTCAAATTCATCTGTGTATTCGACTTCCCAGGTCATTTTAAATGATAACCTCAGCATCGGCCTGAACCAGGAAAGGTTCAGCCGAACAAAGACGAGCACGCGTCAACATTTTCGAATAACCCTCCACAGCCACAACCTTCATGCCGGTTTCAAGCATCCGAGTCAGCAATCGTTCGTTGATGGATTATTGGTAAATTAAATAGCAAGAATAAAGGCGGTGTCAAGGAAAATTCTTTCTTTCTCCATTATTCAGATTTTCCTTCAGATACGACTCACTGTATAGATAATGATCATGGTTGACCGCCCAGTCTTCAGGGGCTTCGACAGTACCGGTCATTTTATCCAATATATCCAAAGCATTTAAAGAATGGAAGACATCATCCTTCTGTTTTATCTGTAAGATATATTGTTTGTTCGGAATCAGATCTATTTTTCCTGTTGGTTTGAAAACCTGGCCGTCGAAAAAGGCGCGGAATAAAACATCTTCCATATAATTTCCTTTCTTTATTTTCTGCGTTTGAAACGGCATTTAATGTTAGGCGATAAACTTATCGTAATCGGCATGGCTACCGATCCAAATCCATTGAATCCCATCCGGTGCGTCAAT
>CAIMCT010000564.1 GCA_903839535.1 uncultured Desulfobacteraceae bacterium | reverse complement strand
TTATGATTGATCCAAAATAATCAGAAAATGGCAGTCAGTGTAATTTGAAATCCAACAGCAGTAATTGTCCGTTGATGGTCGATGGTTACGATTGCCAAGACAATCTTGATCTTCTGAGCATACTTGAAGAACCCGGACATCCAGCCTATTGCAGGCAGAACGGCGGCGATTGCTCTACCTGCTCGCTCGTCAATGATTGCATGAACAATCCTGTCAGTGATCGGGAGGTGGATCATGATTGATACCACCGCAGCCGTCGAGCCTGATGCACTGGACACCCTCTATCAAGATATCATCCTTCTTTTGGATCGAATCATCCTGCAATTGACACAGTGGGAGGTGACATCATGAATACAGAATCCGTGGATATTGTGGATGCCATCAACGTGGTATATCCGCAACTGGACTTTCTGGCTGATGTTTTGGCCTATTCTAAGGATTTGGAACTGACAGGGAACTCACCGGGGGGACTTTCAAGTATCCTGAGCTGCATATCCCGACAATTGCAAGAAGCCATAAAGGAGGTGGATCATGCAGATACCTGATAGCCTCGTCAATCAATTCATATCGAATCCCATCTTTAAGACGGACACAAGAGCAATATTCTTTCTCTTGCAGAACCAGGAACCTGTACTATAGCGCTCAGATAAATTAACCCATGTATGCTCAGATAAATTGAGCCACCAAAATCAGCTTTGCAATCGTATTGACAAAATAACATTTTGGGTGTAGCATTCCTACTGTTTGGATTATCGTAAAGTGATAATGTGTTTATACGCATAAACGACCCCGCGCATCGTCAAGATAACCCACTGTATTAATTATCCAATTCATTCCAATGACTACCAATTGCCTTCTGACCTTTACAGACTTTGTCCTTTCGTGAGTATATCAAGTATCTACTTGGAAAGAAAAAAGGGAATGGAACCTATCTCTGTCCCCTAATTGAGCGCATACTCCACGCCTTATCGCTCGTGATCCGAAGACTCAAAGACTTCCCCACTGGCAACCAGTAATATAAGCGGCCTACCCCCTGGGGCGAGGTATATTTAAATTTTCGTTTTGGATAGCTCCTGTCTGCCCGTTTACGGATCAGCAAAGTTCTGTGGATGAATGGCCTAATTTATCTCAGCAGAGGTGGGTTAATTTATCTCAGCGATATAGCTGTATCTTCTGATGACATTGCAGGCGCCACAGGATTATCTCGTAAGTGCGCCAACAAGTTTACAAAGAGATTGACCGCAGCAGGGTTGATCCAGCCAGGAGAACCCCAAGCCAAAAAGAGGACGTTTGATGTCAGCGGTTGGGAACAAATGGAACCAAAACAAGTCACCGGTGGATCCGTTGAAGAATCTTTGAAAACACTTGCGGAAAAGGTTGATCGTTTGCAGACCATGATTGGGTCACTAACAGGCGCTTTGGAAGCAGTCACTTCTCATGATGTCCAGAACATGACCGGTATAATGCCGGTTTGTGTCCAGGTTAAAGAACAAAAAAACACACAGGCCGGAATGATACCTGCAAGTGGACAAAAAGAAACCGGTTTGAACCCTGCTCATATCCCTGATGATCAGAACATGACACAAACAGCCACCATTCAGGCCACAATGGATCATAACGGTATTCCTGATGGTATTGAACAGGACACAAATATGACCGGAACAGTGACGTTTCAGGCCATTGAAGAAACCGCAGTGGATATTCAGACCGGAATGATGCCACAAAGTGACACAGAAAGAACCAAAGCGATTAGCGAGGCCATAAAGGGGACGGTAAATGATTCGATTGTGTCCGATTTGGATAACGCTATATTACGCGTGCGCGCTCGGCAAGCTGCTTTAGCTTCTTTTAATCAAGAAAAGCAAAAGCAAAGCAGCTTTTCAGATACTTGTTCTCCCGCGCGGAGGATACGTTCAGGGATTTGTTTGGTGTCAATGTGCCGGTCGGGTGCACTGACATGGCCGCAGTGGAGACGATGGTGCGCCGGAAGAAGGCAGGGAAGCTGGATAATGTGAAATCCCCACTTGCATATTTGGCTTCTTTGGCCGGAAAGGTAACGCCAATTGTTACGTCATCGGTACAATTACCACCGGCGCTTCCTTCTGTGACTGAAACCAGGATGAGTCATGCGGATATGGCCCGGATAGATGCTGTTTGGGATACCATGACGGACAAGACGCAATACAAAGAAAAAGCATTGGCAAAGGATCAGACCGGGAAGAAGTATCCTGTGCCGGTGGAGCTGTTGGCCCGGCAGATATTTAACTCTGAAATGATGAACCAGCATGGGGGATGATATGACGGATGAACTGAAAGATTGTGCAAATTATGTGCAGGGATATGGTTGGTATTTAAAGCCGATATATCATCCAGATCAGCCGGAATGTACACCGTCTGACTTTCTGGGAAGAAACCGTAAAGATGCTGAGGACCGGCTTTATGATATTGCACAAAACGATGCAATGAACCGGGGAGGCATACAGGATGATTCAACAGAGACCACAACACCGCAGGAAACATCGAATCCCTTACCGAAGGGGGAAGGCCGGTTCTTGGGATCGCAGCCGTCTCTTGACACCATCAGAGCTAAAATCATTGAAGGCGGATATGGCAGAAGCACACAGAATATCAAAAGGGAGATTCAAAGACCTGGTGTAAACCAATATGACGTAAGATAATCTCGAATGTTCACAAGCATTCTGGCGGCGGAAGTTTACGCTGTCAGAAATATGGGGCAGGTTGAATCCATGAAAAATGAATTGACGGTTATAAAATCAGTAGAAGATCGAGCAACTGAAATCATGGCCAGGATCAAGGTTTTTGAAAGGAACGGAGAATTCTGGACGGGTAGTCTGTCAGTGGCGGAGGCGTTTGGGAAACGACACGATAATATCATTGAAGTGATTCGTAAAATTGATAAGGAAAATCAGTTAGTTAATCTCCTTACTTTTAAGGACATTAACTATTGTGATTCCAGAGGCCGTGAACAGACTTGTTACGAGATGACCGAGACCGGCTTTTTCTCCCTGGTCGCCAGATTCAATAGAGCAAATTATGAATCAATTGGCATAGATACAGATGGTATAACGTTTAGTTACCCCATCTCTGAATATATTGATTCTTTCAATAGAACACAGAAGATGAACGACATCAACGAACAGCGAAGCCGTACAATGGAACAGCGGATGCGTGAAGGCGATCGGCTTCAGGAGATCGAACGGGAACGGGCGAAGGCGAGGCAGGTAAGAACTGATGAAAATAGAAATCTTGTTGTGGAAAATTTTCCACCACAAGACACCTGCAAATCCCGTGACATCGCAGCAAAGAAGCTCGGTATGTAAACGCGCTCGGGGAACCACCAGGGAGGCAGTCGTATCATGTTGGCTGGACCAGAAAAGTTATAATTATCCTTGGCCGTACCCTTCTTGCGGGCTTTTTACGCATCGACAAAGCTATACTGAGAGCCTTTTTACGCATAATACGCATAATTCGTAACATGGAAATATCAGATTGACGGGCAGGGCCAGGAAACTGCAGCGGGGATCATGTTGCCGGTATCAGCAAAATGAAAGTCAGGAAAGTCAGTATGCATACAAGGCATTTACAGTTTTTTTATTGCAACACGAGGGAACCTCAGACATTGTTCCCGTTGTCGGGAACACCATGGGAGTCGCAGCCAGGATCATGTTGTTGACCATAAATCATGTATCTGGAGAACAAGATATTGTGAAGTTGTCTGTGCATGGAGTGATCCACAGCATGTTTCAGGCTATGAACGGACATTGTGTCCACCCATATCATATCTGCGTCTGATTGATCTGGATGTGGGTTTTTTGTTGCCTTATGGACAGTTCAAAATTAAGATGAATCAGTTTGAAAGCACACTATAAGCACACCCGTTTTTTGAAGTATTTTTAATTCGTCGTAAGTGCTTGATTTTATGGCGCGCCCGGCCCGATTCGAACGGGCGACCGACGGATTCGTAGTCACATGCCCTCGACCTTCACAACATCCAATATAACACCAACTTATTAAAAACATTGAAGATACCTATTATCAGATTTTAGTCAATTTCCCATGTTTTGGGCAACTTTGGAATACAATTCAC
>CAIMCT010000563.1 GCA_903839535.1 uncultured Desulfobacteraceae bacterium | reverse complement strand
TTGGCACCTTGGAACGACACCTCTGGGGCGCTGCAGTTCTGTGATCCGGTAAGGTTTTCCCTTACAGTCTCTTTGACTTGAGCATCGTTCCAACAGAGCTTCACACTGCCATTTCCCCTTTAATATTAAAGCGTTAGAAAGGCCATAACTTATAGACATATGCGTAATGAGAAACTTGTAAAAACCCAAGATTGGGATGGCAAAGAATCGGCGTTCCGTCTGCCGTATATTTGCATATGGCACCAACAGATATTCTGACAAACGATGAAGTTCAACGCAGACATTAAACTTTTTACGAAGCCGTTAAAGATGGTTTTCAAATGATAGGATATTACATGTCTAAAATGCCCAGCGTGTTGATTGTGGACGATGAAGATGGATTTCGGTCGGTTTTGGTAAGACGACTTCAGATCAGGGACATTCAGGCTTTTGGTGTGAGTTGTGGAGAAGATGCCATGAAGTTTCTGCAAAACCAAAATGTTGACGTAGTGCTTCTGGACATAAAAATGCCAGGAATGAGCGGCGTGGAAGTTCTGCGGCAAATGCGGGAACAAGGATGCAAGGCTGAGGTCATCGTTTTATCAGGTCATGTACTCCTGGATACCGCCGTTGAAATCATGGACTTTGGCGTAAATGACTATCTGCTGAAGCCCTGTGACACCGAAGAGCTGATGGATAGAATCACCCTGGCTCATGAGCGGAAAACGGAACGGGAAGGAAAAAAAGTAAACGGCAAGCAGTAAACTCCACTGTTTGGTTGGGCTTTGTAAAATGATTCACCCAGTTAAATAGGTGATCCGACACAACCGTTCACTCCCCCTCCCAGCGGGAGGGGCCTGGGGTAGGGGGGTGAGCGACTACGATCTGACATTAGCACTATGACTTATTTAACCTGGCGGAGGATGAGAGCTACAAAGCAGATATTGGACATTTTACGAAGCCATCACTTTTTTTCCAGGCTGTAATTGCCCTGTAAAAAACATTCCGCCAGGTGATTGACGCTTGCTTCAGTCGTCATCAGCATGTCCATTTGGCGCGTGAAAAGCAGCAGACGGCCAATATAATCCAATTTTTCCTCAATGACGGCAGGCTGTTCTTTGGCGAATCTTGCCGCTACTCTGTCCCCTTGCGATTCGACCAGAAAACCCAGCGCCCCCAGTATTTTTTCAATGGACCGTACGCGCCGATTCCTGCGGACATCATCGGCAGCGCCTCCCTTAAACTGGAAGTTAATGTAATTTTTTGTCGGTGTCTGGCCGCAGTAAGTATCCAGGATGCTGTAATGATATCCTACCCGAGAGCTGAAGTTAAGATATTTATCCGAAATGATGGCGTAGCTTTTATCTCCGAATCGTTCGCTACTTCGGTTTGGGGGAGCGAGCATCTGCTGGCTCATTACAGAAAACAACCCTTTCAGCTCGATGGGTTTGGGTTCCATCGCCTTCAAATCCTTTCGCAGCATTCCCCTGAGCAGGGCGTTAAAGGGATTTGATGTAATTTGATTCACGGCGACTGTTGAATGCTGAAATGCATCCTCCGACATACCATTGCCCAGATCAATGATGTAAAGATCCAGCGGAAGAGGGGCCTTCAGACGAACAGACATGCTGCCGCGATCCGATGCCATATCGCTGATTTGGAATACTTCACTATAAGATTTTTCATGGATATACCGCATGATGTCATGAATGGTTTTACAGTTGCCGGGATTAAACTGGGGAGATTTGGGATCCACCAGGTTAAGCGGAAGAATAAGATCGGCGCGCTTTCGCAGCAAATTATGCACCGGCGTATCCTTCATAAACCATTTTTTTTCAATCCTCATTTCAAGAAGTTCATCCACTTTTCCTTCGTAAATCCTTCCGGAATAGGCATCCACGGTAATCATTTCGCCATGTTTAATGGCTGTTGTGGCTATTTTGGCGTTTAGGAGCGCCGGTACCTTGAATTCCCTGGCAAGAGAGGCCATGTGCCCAGTAATGCTCCCAAAATCGGTCACCAGCGCCTGTGCTTTTTGCATCACAAGAACGTACTGGGGATATGAGTAGGAAGCAATCAATATCCCGCCCTCCGGAAACGCCATCAGATCAGCTTCTGATTGCACATGGTAAGCCGGGCCGTAGCCCACTCCAGGGCACGCGATACTCCCGCCTTCCAGGATTACAGAATAGCCTGGCAAGGGTTCAGAAGATGTCGAGTGTCCTTCAGCATTTATCTGGTTTCTTTTCAATGGTCGGGTTTGAAGAATCCGAATCCGCCCCTCGGTATCTATAGCCCACTCGATATCCTGAGGGCACTGGAAGTGATTTTCAAGCCGGATGCTATATGATGCCAGGAGAATAGCCTGTTCCTGGGTCAAGCATGGTTGATTCTGGAGGTTGTCATCGACAGTCTCCTCTGTAAGATAACCCTCCTTTCCGGAGACTAATTTAACGGACTTGCAGGATATCTTCATTTCCAGAATTTGTGGCGGATCATCCTTTGAAAGCGTGTATGAATCCGGTGTGATAATGCCATCCACCACATAAGGTCCCAATCCCCAGACAGCCTGGATAATGATATCGTTTTCGTGAATGTTGAAGGGATGGCTGCTGTACATGACACCACTGACGCTGGCATGGACCATTTCCAGACATGCCACGCTCATGGCGGCATCCTCAAACGGAATCCCCATGTGCTGACGATATGAAATGGCTCTTGCGGTAAACAGGCTTGCGATGATGCGTTTGTATTCTTGAATAATATTGTTTTTGGGTACATTTAAAACGGAAAGGTATTGTCCAGCAAAAGACATCTCGCTGTCCTCGCCAATGGCGCTGCTTCGCAAGGCGACAGAAACTGCCTCTGACTCCGACAGCGTTCCGACGGGTTCAAATACCTCATGGTAGGCATTTAGAATCGCAGATTCTACGTCTTCAGGAAGATCTGTCTGGGTCAGCAATTGCTGAATGTTTTCGCTGACACTGACAATGGTTTCGGGTGAGATGATATCCAGTTCCATTTTTCGCTTTTGTATTTCCTCAAGCAAACCCTTTGATTGGATAAACCCATCAAAAGCCGTCGTTGTTATAGCAAACCCCCTGGGAATGGCCAGGTTAACGCGATTCAGGATTTCTCCCAGATTGGCGCTTTTGCCTCCGACGGATTCAGTCATATCCCCTGTGATTCGATCATATGGCAAAATGTATTCGGGAATTTTTGGTGTGGGCTGAATTTCCTTTTCCTGCTGGATGTTTTGATAAATTTGATCCAGGGTAGCCGACAGCGTGGAAGAAGATCGACTGGATAGGCTTTCAAAGCTGCGGATCATTCTTCCGGCATGAAACAGGGCGCGAAGTGTTTGCGAACGGATAAAAGACATACCGAAAACGGTTTCGCCGCGCAGCTTTTCCTCAATTTCGGAAATGATTTTTAACAACTCTGAATTCGAGTCCAGTAGAATCTTGAAATTGACATATTTGGTACGAAAAATGGCCTGAATGTCATCTCTGGAAAGTTTTGTTTTTCGCTTTGGTTGAAACAACGATTTGATTTTGTCAAGCAGCATAATGCCTCTTTATCAAAAAATGAATTGGCGGTTGATGTAAAATGTACTGTTAACGGGCATAATTTGCGATTTTGAACCCGCCAACCCTCTCCCGCCTGGGGATGGAGTTTATGGAAATCGCAGATTATGTCCATTCACATTATAGATATCTGAGGCAAGTGTCAATTGGTCGGTAAATATTATGGGGACGAATGTGACACCGAACAACAAACTGACCAGGGAATTTCAGTTTCTCCACCCCCGCGACTGTTTGCCGGTAAAGCGGTGCATATCCACAGGAAACTGTTGTAGGTTTTCAGTTCATCAGCCCTGCATTTCGATGCAAAATATACCTTGACAAGCAAAAACAGCCCCCCTATATTGACCGTCAAAAATGGTATATTATTAAATAAATCAAATAAAAAGGCTGAGTATGCCTGTCGCCCTATAGCTGTCGCCGCAGTATAACAGGGAAAAGGCATTCACAGGAAGAATAGGAATGTTCAAAAATCTGAAATTTTTTAAATGGAATAAATTACATAATGAATCATCTTCCGGAGATAACCTGCCGGATATGTTTCGTTTTAAATATTCGTGTTTCAAAATGCTGATTGATTCGAATGCCGAATTTTTAAATGTACTAACGGATATAGAAGAAAAACTGCTGGGACAACAGGTCTTTGGTGTCTCATATATCAGGTCTAGGTCCGCCAAAGCTGTTTTCCATGCACTTCGCATGATCAAAAACATAGATGACCTCTCTGGCCACTGTTATTCCCCGTTGTTTGGTATCCTCGAAAAAATCAACCAGAAAATCAAGGAAATTCTCGGCAGAAAAAAAGAAATTTCCATCACGGAATTAATATTACCCTACTCTGCAATAAATGCAGAGATGACAGACTGGGTGGGCGGAAAAAACGCCAATCTGGGAGAGATACACAGCAGGGTCGGGCTACCGATCCCCAGCGGGTTTGCCATAACAACAAGGGCTTTTGAGTCTTTCCTTCTCAACTCGGCGCTTTTCGATGATATAAGCAATGAAAAGATGGGACTTGATTCTGATGACTCTGAAACCATCAAAACAGTCAGTGACGATATCAGGCAATTGATCCTTTCGACCGATCTTCCTGCTGTAGTAGAAGATGCCATCCTCATTGCTCATGCAAAACTTGCGGAGAATACTTCGCGTGAAAAAATTCCTGGACACTCCTTGCGGATATCAATGCGGAGCAGCGCCGTTGGAGAGGACAGCGAGTTGTCCTTTGCCGGTCAATACCTGTCCGTGTTAAACGTGCCGCAGGAACAAGTTATCCGGACATACAAGGAAATAGTTGCAAGCCTTTACACACCGAGTGCAATTGCATACAGGCTAAACAAAGGTATCAGGGACGAGGATATCGCCATGAGTGTAGCCTGCCTTCAAATGGTGGAATCTGTAGTCAGCGGAGTGATGTATTCAAAAAATCCTCTCAACATGCTGGAAGACAATATCATTATAACAGCAGTATGGGGACTGGGACCCTATGCCGTGGAGGGAGTCATCACGCCGGATACTTACACTGTCGGGAAAAACGGTAAAACAATATCATCAGATATCTCCAGCAAGACAGTTCAGTTGATCAGTAAACCGGATGGGGGGTTGATGGAAATTCCAGTTGCGGATGATATTCAGGACAAACCCTGTCTTTCTGCTGATGATATTGCCGTTCTTGCCGGCTATGCCATAAAACTTGAGGATCATTACGGATACCCTCAGGATATCGAGTGGGCGATTGACAGTAGCGGATCTATTATCATTCTTCAAAGCCGCTCCCTCCGTGCGGATAAGTCTGGTAAAAGCTATCCTGTTCTCCCGGTACTGACAGGATACCCGCTGCTGATTGAAAAGGGGGTGACTGTTTCAGGAGGCGTGGGGTTTGGCCCGGCTTTTCATGTATCTTCAGACGAAGATCTTTTGAATTTCCCCGATGGTGCAGTCCTGGTCGCCAGGCATTCCTCGCCCAAGCTTGTTATGGCAATGAAAAAGGCCAGGGCTATTGTTACCGATATGGGAAACATAGCAGGGCACATGGCTACTCTGGCCAGGGAATTCGCGGTGCCCACTATAGTGAGTACCGATGTGGCTACATCCGTAATACATGAAGGCATGGAAGTTACAGTGGATGCTTATTCCGGAAGAGTATATCAGGGAAGGGCGATTGAATTGGAGGCATACCAGATTACTGGTGAATTCCCAATGAAGGACACTCCGATATACAGCATTTTAAGAGAGGTAAGCGACTGGATCGTCCCGCTGAATCTTTTGGATCCCGCCTTACCGGACTTTGCACCTCCTTTCTGCCGGACCCTTCACGATATTTGCAGACTGGTGCACGAGTTCTCATATTCCGAGATGTTTAAACTCAGTGATTCCGTCTCCGATAAAAAGGGACTGGCTTTTAAATTGAAAGGCTTTATACCGCTTGACCTGTATGTTATAGATTTGGGATCCGGTCTTACTGAAGCAAATATGAATCATAACAGTATCTCCATCGACAAGGTCGCTTCTGTTCCATTTATGGCGCTCCTTAAAGGCCTGATGAATGAGGGTTTCCAGCAAAACCGGCTACGCCCTGTGGAGTTCAAGGGCTTTTTATCCGTCATGAGCGAGCAGATGCTTTCCTCTCCATCCTCCGCCGAAAAATTCGGTGACCGCAGCTACGCCATTATTTCAGATAAATATCTTAATTTCAGCTCTCGCGTCGGATATCATTACAGTATCATTGATTCATATTGCAGCAAGAATGTTAATATGAATTATATAACTTTCTCTTTTAAGGGTGGTGCTGCAGATGATGTTAGGAGAAACAGGCGTGTAAGGACTATCGCCAAGATACTTCAATCACTCGATTTTTCCGCAGAAGTCACAGGAGACAGGGTTAGTGCGAAATATCAAAAACATGAGATACACCTTGTTGAGGACAAACTGGACATGATCGGGCGACTGCTCCAATTTACCCGCCAGATGGATATGCTGATGACTAATGAAGCCAGTGTCGAAATACTGGCTGAGAACTTCCTTGAAGGAAAGTACAATTCTGAAAAAATAATTCCAGGTGGATAGAAAGCAATATGCAGTTTTCTTGTGTATAATGCGCCAATCAATATATGCTGGAATACCGGCATCTCGGTATCTCGACAAAAAGTGTTAACTACTTTTGGGATAATATGAAGGATGCCAGAATTCGTTCAGTTTGTTATCATATAAATCAACGATCGAAAGGCTTCCATTATGCCAGCGACACGCTCAGTCCTTCTCATCATTATTGCAATTTCCGAGATCATTGTTGCTGGATGCGACTATTCTTCAACTGATCAGCAACAGGAGCCCGAAACACCAGTGGTGAGGATGACCAATCCGGTCGCACCCGTCCCGGTCGCCAGCACGAATGGTGTCAACATTGCTTATGAACTTGAACTCATAATCCAGGGAAATATTACACTTGTACCGAAAAAGATCGAGGTCATCGACCCGGTTACCGGAAAGCTCATCTACACCCCGAATGCAGAAGTATTCGCCAAGATTTTTATGCCGGCATCCAATCCCCCGCCAACCGCAGAAGAGATGATCGGCACCCTTAAACTGAGTGTCCCCCGTATCTCAATCTGGTTCAAGGTCAGCCCTGACACCGTGCCGGACAGACTTGTCCACCGGCTCACGCTTAACCAGACTGTCAGTGGGCTTCCCCCGTTGAGTATCACCGGCGGCGAGGTTACCGTGAGAAAGGACCTCACACCAGTGATCATCGGCTCACCGATGCGCGGATCGGGATGGGTGGCCATGGAGACCACTGAACCAACAACGCATCATTTCCTCATGCCGGTCACGATAAATGGTGTAACAACGGTTGACCAGCGGTTTGCACAGGACTGGTTCTACATTGACCCGGTTACCGGGCAGGCTGTCCAGGGGGATGTGAACCTTACCAAAAGCTATCCGGGGTACGGCAAGGAGCTGTTAGCAGTTGCTGACGGTACGGTCGTCGATATGCGCGACGATTTGCCGGATAATGGGATATATAAAGTTCCGCCCTTCAGTTTTGCGACAGGCCCAGGCAACAACGTGGTCATCGACATCGGGAATAGCAAGTATGCCTGCTATGTACATACTATCCCTGGATCAATCCAGGTAAAGATGGGCGATACGGTGAAAGAAGGTCAGGTAATCGCTCTCTTGGGCAACAGCGGTCAGTCTGATATTCCGCACCTCCATTTTGAAGTAGTGACGGGAAAACCAATTATCATGGGCGGTGAGGGGTATCCCTTTGTTTTCCGTTCATTTGACATAATCGCCAAGTTCAACCGAACACTTTTAGATAGCAGAACTTCCTCACCGGATTATACCAGCCAGAAATACTGGTCGGAATTTGGCGATTTTATCGCCTTCTCCCCCCAACCTGCACCCCAGCAGAACAAGCTGACAGAGAACTGGGCTATTGTCAGGTTCCCTTAAGCTCCTTTTTTTGTCATATCTTTTGTCGATATTTGTCGCCGCCGGGAATCGTCCAGAGAATTTTCCAATGGCGGACAAAGTGTAACAAACGCTTATTCCCTTCTTTGTGTTAACATGGATAGACAAGATAAAAAAGCTAAACTTCTCTTTTTTTATGTCTTTTATCCTGTTCATCCCAATACCGTTCGGCATATATTTTGCGAAATAAACTGATGTCAAAATACTTTTTAAAAAAGTGGGATACCTGTAAAAAAACGGGACATTTACATCAATACCTGTTATATGACGGCAAAAACTTCTTCAAGAATATAAATCTGGTTGGGTGGCGTTAAGCGGCGATTATAAACGCGTCATTGCTCATGCTGAAAAATTTATAGAATTACAAAAAAAAGTTAAAAATAAAAAAAATATTATAGTTATTCAAGCATTCGGTAATTATTATAATTACGTTTCATGAAGCATCCGTATATTTTGGCCCCGGGCCAACCCAGGAGCGCAAGCGTACCTCTCG
>CAIMCT010000562.1 GCA_903839535.1 uncultured Desulfobacteraceae bacterium | reverse complement strand
TCAGATGCAGCATCAGATTTCCCTGAAAGCATGCGATCCGTTGTATGGAAATGTAGTGGTTGAACAAGCAGGCCAATTCATCTTTGGCGCTGTGCGGGTAAGAGATACTTCCGGAGCTCAACAACTCCTCGATAAACTGTACAAACGAGTAGCAGTTAAATAATCTCACATGGGCAACCATATCAAAGAGTTTGTCTTAATTTAGGTAAATCCATACCTTAATAAAATTATATTTTTTTGTTGAAATATATCAATAAAAATGAGATGTGAGGTTGATTATTTTAAACTCTTGTAATATTATTCTATGAAACTTTCATCAGGGAGTTTGTTACTATGGAACAACTAAGACAGTATTTCGACAATTAAAACAAAGGAAATATTTTACCATGTCAATCACACTCGACGATAAATCCGTAGATGTATTCAAATTATACGATGAGATGGCTATCGCCTATTCTAAGGACATTCAGGGTTACATGTCCTTTATTGATGCTATTGAGGTTATGATAGCGCAGAAACAAAGAAAGCTCCAGGACATTAAGGATAAAACGATTGACTTGATAACAAATTCTATAACATCTCTTGAAATTTCACTTTCTCAGGATATCCCTTTGCATCAAACGGATAAGAAATTCAATTATGCGGGCATAGACATGGAGGCATTAATTCCAGGGAAAGAAATTGAATCAGTAGAAGCAGTTGTTGAGATAATTCACCCCATTCTTGTGGAGAAACAACATCAGACAATAACTCCACCCATTCAAGTGCAGAGGCCCAGATCCGCCCGCCACAGAAAAACTAATGGAAAAGGCAAGGCTAAGAGGGCTGACAAACCTAAAATGCCTTCCCTTCGATCCAAAAATATTCCTGAAAAAAGTGAAAATGATCGAATTGACACTTTCACCGAAAATATTTCAGAAACTGAATCAACCTACGATATCACAGAACCCAAATGTTTGTACCACCCTGAATCCCCAGTATTGGATCAGGCCAGACAACTATGTTCTTCCTGTAAATGGAAACTTATTAATAATGGCCTGAAAGAATATGATAAAGATCCAGCAGTGATTTCGTTTTTAAAGGGAGAAACCAGGAAAATCCCTGATTTGGGTCAATCCATGTGTCCGGTTCATACTGCAGTTCCATCATACAACCAGAGAACAGGTTTATGCAAAGCCTGCCAAAAGAAAGCTAAAGAAATGGGGGTTCAGAATCGCCATCTTACGGAAAAAGAGTTAAAAGTATTGCGGAATCTTTTTTCATAAATATAACCGTTCACTCCACCCATTGGGAGAGGGGAGGGGGATCTCTGAATGTTTACCTTGTTATAAGATGTCTCGTCAGCCAGGTGACAGCGAGATAGAAGGATATATTTACAAAGCCATCAAAAATATATTGTAACCTTTGCAGACTGGAATCGTTATACAACCAAAAGCTATCGAACACGACGATAGTCATTCAAAAGCGGTGGAATGTTACCGTAGATAAACGGGGATTTCCATTTAACGACAACTCAGTCTAAAGAAAAGCAAAAGGAGAACGTAATGAAAAAGCATTTAGTCAGCATGGTACTGGTATGTGCGATGGTTTTGTTTGGGGCGGGAATGAGTCTTGCTGGGCATGGTAGGGGGCCAGGGGATGGAACAGGGCCGATTCACGATGTTCTTTCCGGAGTTCCTTTTACGTTCACAGGAGAAGTGATTGATTTTGCAATGGGTGGCGGTTTGACTCTTGCCACCGCCACAGGAAATGTTCAGATTTACGGCATCGGGCCATTCTTTTACTGGACGAGCCAGAAGGTGGATTATCCTGTGATTGGTGATACTCTTACCGCAAAAGGTTTCACAGTCAATTACAATGGGGTTTATCAAAATGTGGCTATGTCGATTACAATTGACGGCAGCACTATTGATCTGCGTGATCCAGCTACTGGAACCCCCTTATGGCAGGGAGGTAGTGGTGGTTCTGGAGGTGGGATGTGTAAATAGCGGAAGATGAATCCCTTCTCATTTTTTGCCCGACTGCTTACATCATAAAAAGGCTCTTCTGATCAAGAAGAGCCTTTTTAAACATTTTCTGCTAAATGTACGTTTTCGCCTTCACCCTTTTCCCACGCAATATCCGCTTCCCAATTTCATTGACTTGAAATGCCTTTCTCAGTATTATCCCCGAATTCAGTGGTGATTTTTCATTGGTGTCTTGGGTATTGACAAAGTGTCCCCAAATATTCTATGTTCAAGCCTGAATTGCATGATCATGGTCGCTGTAAACATGAAACTTTTCTGCTGATGTATGATAACCTATTGAAAGGAATCACATAATACTGGTGATGTTGTCATTTGCTCGTTCAGTATGACATCTTGAGTTCAGATGGCGGAATGCCTGTTCAATTTAAGTGATTTTCCGATAGCGCCTCATCCTGCTACCCACGAATGTGAAACAATGAAAAATCGAACTATTCATAATCAAGCTTTCAAGCACTTTTTTTCAGTCGTATGTTGCCTTTTTTTCATTTTGGCATCCGCAAATGTTCACGGCAAACAGACCCGATTCAAATCTGATACCAGAAGCCAAAAAGTCCCGGCAAAAACGGCTGAGAAGAAATCCAGTCTCAGACAACTGAAAAAACATTCCTTACCAAAACTCTCCGCCAAAAAACCTGGTAAGAAAAGCAAAGCAACGCAGACCCTGTCGAAAAAGAAGTCGTCCCAAAAGGTCGCTCCAGGCATTACAACTGCGCTCCGACCGAGTTCATTTCAATATTCTCCATCAGATTTTTCGGAGCTGAGACTTAAGGAGGAAATGAAGGATTATGTAGGCATTCCGTATCGAAGCGGTGGGACCAGTTTAAAGGGAATGGATTGCTCGGGATTTGCCAGAACGATTTATTCCAACCTGTTCGGGATTGAGCTGCCGCACAACTCTGCCGCTCAGTTCAGTTTTCCAAAACTTCAAAGAATTGACGAAGATGAACTGAAAACGGGGGATCTCGTGTTTTTTTCCCAAAAAAAACGCATCAATCATGTTGGGGTTTATCTGGGGGAGGGAAATTTCATTCACGCCACAAACGGCAACGGCATCATGATATCCAGCCTGGACGACCAGCACTGGAAAACCAGGATGGTCGGAACCAAAAGACCAATGTCTTTTGATAAAACCGGCATGGATACCCTCCAACTGCAGGGCGGATTTGATATTCCGCTCAATACAGGCGGCCACATCAAGTCTTACGCCCGCGACGAATTCCGTCCTTCATACGAATTTGGCAACTCTGGCAGACCGTATGCATTTCGCGAAGCGAACAATGAGGTATATGACTTTAACAACAGTCATCTGTATGCTTATGAAGTTGAATTCAGTCACAAACTATGGAACGACACCCTCAACGTCAGTATGAGCACCATTCGGGAAAAACTGGATAAAGCCAGTGCCTGGAATGTTTATGACCGCGAACTGGATGCTGACCTGCCTTTATACAAGCAGTCAAAGGACAATTCTTCGACCGTCCGTCAGGGCTTCAAACTGGCAAGCTCAATCAACCCCCTTGAGGGTCTCAGCATCACGCCATCCTTTGTTTATCTGAATTACGATCAGCAGTCCCAAACCAGGGATATACTTGAAGTTCCCAAACGCATCTTCGGCTTAAATACACAGATAACCCCGATGGCTGGCCCCTGGTCCGTTTCTATGGCCATGCATTATGCGGACCAGTTAGATATGGTGGATTCTCTCTTTAAAACCTCCGACCTGTTAAATACCGTGGATATGTCCTTCAGGCTGGGATATTATTTGTCAAAAAATATCGAACTATCAGTCATGGGAAAACATGATTTCAAGGCATTACCTGGCCGGACCGACACGACGACACTTTATGATTCATCAGTCAATAGCGATTTTCTGTTTAAATTGGACATGAAGTATTAAGGCAAATTAAAAAAAAATTAATGGTCAGTCTTATCTTTTGGTCAGGACGGACAGGTTTATCCTGCCAAAAGATAAGACTGGACTGTCCTCCCATCCATGCTATCGCTTGTCAATCGGCGTATAGCGGGTCTCACCAAGACCGGTATATATCTGACGCGGGCGGCTCAACCGCCAGTCGGGGTCGTCCAGACTTTCCTTCCACTGGGCAATCCAGCCAGGAAGTCTGCCGATGGCAAACATAACGGTAAACATGTTGGTGGGAATTCCCATGGCGCGAAGCACGATCCCGCTGTAAAAATCGACGTTCGGGTACAAGTGATGTTCGATGAAATAATCGTCGGTAATCGCCACATCCTCAAGCTGCTTTGCGATATCCAGCAGAGGATCACTAACATGTAGTTTATCCAGTACCTTGTCACACATTTTTTTCATAATCCTGGCGCGGGGATCGTAAGTCTTATACACCCTGTGACCAAAACCCATCAGCCGGAATGAATCCTTTTTATCTTTCGCCCGCTCAACTGCCTGCTTGACATCCCCGCCGCTCTTTTGAATGCTTTCAAGCATTTCGATCACCGCCTGATTAGCGCCTCCGTGCAGCGGCCCCCAGAGCGCTGCAACCCCAGCCGATATCGCCGCATAAAGATTAACCCGACCACTTCCGACCATTCGAACCGTTGACGTAGAGCAGTTCTGCTCGTGATCCGCGTGAAGAATCCAGAAGACGTTCAGGGCCTCGACCAGCGTGTTATCTATATGATAAGGCCTGACTGGATTATCGAACATCATGTTCAGAAAATTGGCGCAATAGTTCAGATCGGGCCTGGGATAAATCACCTTGTGGCCCCGTGATATTTTATAAGACATTGCGGCAAGAGTGCGAACCTTGGACAGCAAGCGGGTGACCGTCAGATTGATTTCTTCTTCTTCGTTAATTTTCAGATCAGGATAAAAACTTCTAAGGGCTGTCACCATGGCGGACATGATTCCCATGGGATGGGAAGCCCTGGGAAAATTCTGGAAAAAGAACTGCATATCCTCATGAATCAGTGAATTGTCATTAAGAAGAACAGAGAATTGATTCAGCTCCTGACGGGTCGGAAGTTTTCCGTTAATAAGCAAATAGGCGGTTTCAGTAAAAATGGAATGCTCAGCAAGATCTTCAACCGGAATACCCCGATATCGCAAAATGCCTTTTTCTCCGTCCATAAAAGTGATGGCGCTGATACAGCTTCCTGTATTGGCAAAGCCTGGATCAAGGGTTATCAGACCGGTGGTCTGACGGAGTTTCGAAATATCGATGCCTTTTTCACCTTCTGATCCAACAACAATTGGCAGTTCACAGACTTTATCCCCATAAATAAACTTAACTGTTTCCATCGTGTATCCTCTCCTCTCTGATCCCCTGTCTTTTTCATTGTCATTGACATCTGTGCCTCAACTTCATAATATGAAATTTATGAAAGATTTAACAAAACAACCGCTTGAGCACATCAGCGCCATTTTGCCAAGAGCTTTGAAAACGCTTCACCCGGATAAAATCGACACATTTATCGCCATAAGCAGCCTCTGGGATGACATTGTCGGCAAATCCGTATCCGATCATGTTCGCCCGGCAGCGTATAAAGAGCCAATTCTTATCGTTCATGTGAACAGTTCTGCATGGATACATCACCTGCAGTTCACCAAACAAGAAATGATCGAGCAAATCAACAAGATGCTCAAAAAAACGGCGGTGACTGAAATCAAATGTAAAATCGGTCCGGTTTAAAAACTCAGGCATATACTTTGAGCGGTTAGTGACTCAGTTTTTATTCACCGCAAAGGCGCAAAGATCGCAAAGAAAATATTCAATGAAATTAGCCGCCACAAGAGCGTTGTCTTCTTTGTGTCCTTTGCGCCCTTGCGATGAATTGAAAAAATCTGAATGCTTTCAATAAAAAACCCGAACCGGATAGAACCGGTTCGGGTTTTTGTGTCTATATATTTTACCGTTAACGTCAGTCCATAACAGGTCTGGGAAGAACCTTGGCTCTTTTGGCGATTTCAGGAACCTTATGTTCCCATTCAATAGCCATCAGGTGAACTCCTGCCACACCTTTCAATTCCTTGAACTCTTCAATCTGTTCACACGCAATTTTAATGCCTTCATCTGCAACCTTGGTCTTCTCTACACCCTGAAGACGCTTGATGATCTCATCCGGCACATCCATTCCCGGAACCTTGGCTTTCATATATCTGGCCATACCAACGCTTTTCATAGGCGTGACCCCTGCAAGGATATACACCTTTTCGGTCAGTCCCATGTCATTGGCCAATTTGATGAAGTTGCGGAATTTTTCCATGTTGTAAATGCACTGGGTTTGAATGAAATCCACGCCAGCCGCAACTTTCTTGGCCAGGCGATGAACTCGCCACTCAAACGGATCAGCAAAGGGATTAGCTGCTGCGCCGATAAAGATTTTTGGAGGATGCTCAATATCCGTCCCGCCAAGAAACTTCCCTTCATCGCGCATTTTTTTAACCATGGCAATAAGCTGCATGGAATCAATGTCAAAAACACCCTTGGCCTGAGGATGATCACCAAATTTCTGATGATCTCCAGACAGACACAGCATGTTTCGAATACCGAGAGTGTATGCGCCCAGAATATCGCTCTGCATGGCCAGACGGTTTCGATCTCTACACACCATCTGGTAATTGGGTTCCAAACCTTCCTGAAGCACAATCAGGGAGGCGGCCCAGCTCGACATTCGAACCACGGCGGTCTGGTTGTCCGTAATATTAACGGAATCCACCATTCCCTTTAAGAAAGAGGCTTTATGTTTGACTTCATCAACGCCGGTTCCTCTGGGCGGCCCCAGTTCGCCCGTAAATGCAAAATGACCAGCCTTTAAGATTTTTTCTAAATTGCTTCCTGATTTCATATCGGCTTCCTCATTATTTTCCGGCTGTTTCCGGTTTGCTGTAACCGGGCTGAATTACGGTTCTCGGTGTCTGGTTCTGCCAGTCGTTGGCCGGGGTAATTTCCAGAATGCATTCCAGGCGGCCCTGTCCCTTTAACCGTTCGTAAATCATATACCAGGCGCAGGGCTGGTTGGAATCAATTTCGCAGCTCCCCTTGTTGGTGCCACCACAGGGGCCGTTGTAGAGACCTTTGGCGCATAAGGTCACCGGGCAGATTCCGCCAGTTTGCCCGAGAACGCAGCTACTGCATGATCTGCACCGTTCCTCATACCACCCCACGGCCTGATTCACACCGATAAAAGTGGTATCCACTGCCGGAAACACCGGTATATTCGGATAGCGCTCAGCCAGAAACTGAATGCCGGCACCGCAGGCCATGGACAGCAGGGCCTCGTACTCACCGACTTTTGCATCCAGCACTTCCAAATATTCCCTGTCGCACTGACGCTCGATGGTAATTCCTGAAATCTCAATCGGGTTGTCATCAATCTTTCTGGCCATATCCAGTTCAGCATTCAACACAGAAACTTCTTTTTCACCACCCGCCAGGCAGACCGCAACGCAGGTTCCGCATCCCACATTCAGTACTTTTTTATAGCCTTTCAGAAAGTGCTTTATTTCTTCAAAAGGTTTTCGTTTGGCAACGATCATATTGCCCTCCTCTTTATCATTCGGCCGTCTCCGGATGGAATACATTCACTTCTTTCAGATCATCCCCCAAGTATTCCCGTTCGTTCGGCCCGAGTACTCCCAGAGAAAGGCAGATGAGCGTCCAAAGGTGGACCACCGGGTAATTACCGCCATAATGCTCACTCAGTTCATGAATCTGGGCATGGCAGTTATGACATCCGGCAATGCAGTAATCGGCACCTGTTGCTTTAATCTGATCATCTTTCAGCTTTCCATACTCCAGGCGCTGTTCCTTAAACCCGGACTGTAGAAATCCGCCGCCGCCGCCGCAGCAGTAGTTATTCGATTTATTGGGCTGCATATCAATAAAATTTTCTTCACCCACCACAGACTTGACCACGAAACGAAGATCATCTGCGATTGGATCGCCATAGCTTTTTCGAACAATCTGACAAGGATCCTGAACGGTGAATTTGATCTTCAAATCCTTGTTCCAGTCGGAATTTACCTTCAGTTTGCCTTCACGTATCCATTTGGCATAATATTCATAAATGTTTTTAACTTCGAAGTTGTGTTCGAGGTTGAATTTTTTCAGTCCGGCCCGGACTGAGAATGTAACGTGCCCTCACTCGGTATTTAGAAATATTTTACAGCCCAGCTTATTAGCCTGATTGACTGTTGTTCGAGTCACTTTTTCCCATGAATCATTATCAGCCAGGAACAGGCAGTAGTTTTCCCCTGCCCAGCCATGGCTGCCATACGTCCAGTCCGCCCCGACAAGATGGAGGATTTTCCATAAGGGAAGCATTTCGTTTGGCTCTGTAACCGGCTCTCTGGAATTCTGATTTAAAAAGAATTCAGCGCCTTGTTTATCAATGGGCGCCTCCATTTCGGCAAATTCGGGCTGAGCTTCCCTGAACTCCTCTAGCACATCCTGCACAACAAATATAAAATCATCAGGAGAAATACCCATTGCGCTGGTGCTATCGTTTCGAAGCTGCATATCACATGATCCCAAGATGCCCTTGGGCCGCTGATCCCTGGGCCTCAGACCCCTGGCATTGAAAACGAGCTGGGGAATATCTATCTTCATCGGGCATACATAGATGCACCGCTGGCACATTGTACACATCCATGGCCAGTCCGATTTCACGATTTCCTCATCCATCCCGAGCGCCGCCATACGCAGGAATTTACGGGGATCCATGCCATCAAGTCCCGTGGCAGGACAACCGGAAGAGCAGGCTCCGCAGGTTAGACACAGATTTAGATTTCCCCCTTCAGGGATAATCGCCTTGACTTTGTCAATAAACATACTTTTCTTTTTACCACCAAGTTTGATTGCTTCCTCTGCCATAATCTACTCCTTAGTTAAGCTTTTGCAGGATGTTCCATCCGGTTTTTTAATGGATTGGGTCCAAGCGCCTTGATATGTTCCGTCATCTCTTTTGCGTATGCCGCAAATGTCGGTCCTTCCCCGGAAGAAAGGTTGTACATACGAACGCGATCCCCCTCCAGACCGACTTCTTCCAGTAAAGCACGGGCCTGCTGCACCCGCTGTCTGGCCATGAAATTTCCCTGTTTATAATGACAGGAACCTTCCAGGCAGCCCACCACATATACGCCATCCGCACCTTTCTGAATCGCGCTCAGAAGGTACATCAAATCAACTTTCCCGGTACAGGGAACCCGGATGATTTTTATGTTTGCCGGATAATCAAGTCGCATCGAACCTGCCAGGTCCGCGGCTGAATACCCTCAATAATCACAGCAAAATGTGATAATGGTTGGTTCAAATTCGGCCATCACATCCCCCCCGCCAGTAAGGCATCTATTTTACATAGTATTTGGTCATTTTCATAATAATTGAGCTGAATCGTCTCCCTGGGACATACGCCGGCACATATTCCGCATCCATGACAGATGGCTTCATCAATTTCAATAACCTGTTTTTCAGTATTAAATACCGGCACGTTGAAGGGACATGATCTGACACATGTCAGACATTTCACGCAGTGTTCAGTATCCACATGGGCGGTAATGGCTGAAAGTTTGATTTCAGATTTGGATAAAAACGTCGTGGCCCGGGAGGCCGCCGCCTGGGCTTGGGCAATGGCTTCCGTAATCAATTTGGGACCATGGGCCGTTCCGCACAGAAATATGCCGTCTCCCGGCATATCCACTGGACGCAACTTGACATGGGCCTCAATGAAATAGCCTTCAGGATTGCGGTTAAACTTCATGATACCGCAAAGCTCGGTAGTGTCTTCAGCCATCATGCCTGCGCTCAAGCATACCAGATCCGCCTGAATCTCAAGATTTCGCTGAAGGATATGGTCCCTTATCGTCACCATCATGCCATCAGGAGAAGACTCAACCAGGGGCGGATTTTCCGACTCAAACCGGATAAAGATAACGCCCAGATTTCTGGCTTCCTTGTAAAAGTCTTCCATCAGACCGTAAGTCCGGATATCCCGGTACAGTACAAAAACATTTGTCTCAGGATTCTGCTTTTTGATGATCAGAGCATTTTTCACCGCATTCTGGCAGCATATCCGGGAGCAGTTTATATTTTCGTCATTTCTGGAGCCCACACACTGGATCATAACCACCGATGACAGGTCGCCGGCACCCTTTTCCTCCAGAATATCGCCAAGCTGAACCTGGGTTACAACACGCGGATCTTGGCCGTAAGCATATTCTTTGGGAGTATATTCCTTACCGCCGGTTGCAACGATAATGATTCCATGCTTGATGGTTCGCTTTTCGTTATTGGAACCCAGCATAACATCTGTAGTAAAATTGCCTTTATAGCCGCTGAAATCAACGACCCTGGCGCCGGTTAACACCTCAATCTTGTCGTGCGACGTAACATCTGAAACGAGTTTATTCAGATAAGCCCGAATATCTCCGCCTTCAATGGTGTGATGCAGTTTTCTGGAAAATCCACCCAGCTCAGCTTCTTTCTCAAGAAGAGCCACTTGAAATCCCTGTTTGCCAAGTCCAAGCGCAGCATTCATGCCGGCCACACCGCCTCCGATAACCAGAGCCTGTTTATTGACCGAAATCACTTTTTCTTTGAGCTGCTTCAAGGTTGCAGACCGGGCTACGGCCATCCGGACAAGATCCTTGGCCTTTTGCGTCGCGATCGCAGGGGTTTTTGAATGAATCCAGGAGTTCTGGTTACGGATATTGGCCATTTCAAACAAATAGCGGTTCAGGCCGCATGCTTCCAGGGTTTCCATGAACATCTGCTCATGGGTCTTGGGACTGCATGATGCCACTACCACTCGGTTCAGCTTGTACTCAATGATCTTTTCCTTGATCTTGTCCTGGGTATCCTGAGAACATGTAAACAGATTGTGATCAGTGTAAACCACATACGGAAGACCTGCAGCATACTCTGTGACTGCCGGAACATTTACGACTCCCCCGATATTGATTCCGCAGTTGCAGACAAAAACCCCAATCCTCGGCGTTTCCGCCGATACATCCTGCTGATCCGGCATCTCAATGAACTTGGTATCGGTACCGCGAGCCGCAGCAAGATCCGAGCCGGCGGCACAGGCGGCAGCACTTGCCTCGGTTATGGAGCCGGGAATGTCTTTGGGACCTTGAAACACCCCGCATGTATAAACCCCTTCCCTTGATGTGGACACCGGAGTAAAAGGATCGGTTAGCGCAAAATTATATTTATCTAATTCAATCCCTAATTGCTGTGCAAGTATTTTAGATGTTTCAGGTACTTGAAGTCCGACAGAAAGAACCACCATGCTGAAGGTCTCTTCCAGAATCTCACCCGCCTCATTCACAAAACGAACGATCAGATCCCCGGTCTCCGGAACTTCGGTAACAGTATGGACTCTCGACTTGATAAACCTTACCCCATCTTTGTCTTTGGCCCTTAGATAGTATTTTTCATAATCCTTTCCAAAGGTGCGGATGTCCATGTTAAAGATAGCGCAGTCCAGATCGCAGTGGGCATGTTCTTTGGCGATCATGGCTTCCTTGACCGCATACATGCAACAGACCGAGGAACAGTAGCCGTTTCCACATTTATTGGTATCCCGGGATCCAACACACTGAAGCCAGGCGATCTTTTTGGGTTCTTCCCGATCCAGAGGTCGGCAAAGATGTCCCCTGTATGGGCCTGAAGCGCTAAGGATTCGTTCGAATTCCTCGCTGGTGACTACATTGGCGAATTTTCCGTACCCAAGATAATCCAGACTGGAAGGGTCATATCCCTGACTGCCGGATGCCAGAATGACTGAGCCAACGGTCAGTGTGGATTCCCGCTCGGTGTCATCATACCGAATGGCCTTGGCCACACACATGTTCTCACAGAGTCCACAACCGACACAGGTGTCGGCATCGATGCCAAAGGCCAGGGGCACGGCCTGCGGGTATTCGATGAAAGCGGCTCTTCGCTCGTCCAGCCCCTTGTTGTAGCTGTTGACTGCGGTAACCGGACAATGCCTGGCGCATTCCCCGCAGCCGGTACATTTTACAGGATCAATGTACCGGGGATGGTTGACCAGGGTGACGGTAAAATTGCCAGGTTCCCCTTCAACTGATTTGATTTCGCTATTGGTGATGATATTGACGTTCAGATGCCGGCCGACCTCGACCAGTTTGGGTGAGATCACTCACATGGCGCAGTCATTGGTCGGAAAGGTCTTGTCCAGCCGGGCCATCATACCCCCGACAGTCGGCAGCTTATCAACGAGATGCACATAATAGTCTGAATTGGCCAGATCCAGAGAGGCCTGCATACCGGCAATTCCGGCGCCCACGACCATCACTGACCCACTTGTCTTGCCACGAACCGAACCCATGGTAACTCCTCTAACGTAACATTCTACGCTATGTTATACATGAAAATATAAAAACAGGCTAAAGACAAAAGAGGGCAGGTATCAGGTATCAGAATGAAGGGTTTCTTTATCCGCCCCCTGATACCTGCCACCTGCACCCTTCTTTCATAACGCCCCGAAAACAGGAACACACTCCGTATGACCCTTGAACTCAATCATATTGGTCTTTTCCATATCAGCCAGAAGATAGGAAATCCGTCTCAGCTCCAGCCCATTTCTCTGGCTGATGGCTCTGACTGATGTAAAACCGGCGATGATTGTCTGGCGGATCAAGTGTTTGTGGTATTCCCTTTCCAGAACTTCATCAAGAATCGCCTCAAACCGTACCTTTTCCCACTTACGGCCATACACATCGCCTCTGGCCAGGAGTTTTAGTTCTTTTCCAACCATCCAGCGCAGGGTTTCGGCTTTTAATGTCTCCTCCGCAGCCGCCAGCTCCAGGGAAAATAGCTCCGGATCGAATTTCCCTTGGGACTTGACATTATCTATGACCGCTGTGGATATATCGACAAACCGCTGGGCTTCGGCGGAAGAAAGCCATGCCAGATGGAGCCGGCTCTCACCAATACCGGAGAGTTTCAGCAGTTTTTGGGTCATGAGAATCTTTTTTTCAGCTTGAATATTACCTTCCAGGTAATGGCAGTCGCCGAAATGTCAGCCGGCCACCAAAACCCCATCGCACCCGCTTTTCAATGCCTGGACAATAAAGAGCGGGTCCACACGCCCAGAACACATGACCCGGACGGTTCTCATATTCGAAGGGTGCTGAAGCCTGGACACCCCTGCCAGGTCAGCCCCGGCGTATGCACACCAGTTACAGAGAAACGCAACGATTTTGGGTTCAACTTGTTCCATATTTACACCTTTTTATGAACTATGGATTACGAATTACGAGTCGTGAATTGTTGTTAATTCCTAATTCCTAATTCGCAATTCGTAATTACTTGTTAAGCTGCTGCACAGACCGCCGCAATAATCTGATCATCCCGGAAATGCAGCATATCAATAGCCTTCTTCGGACAGGACGAGGCGCAAAGCCCGCACCCCTTACAAGAAGCAGAAATATTTTTGGCTTTAAATCCCTTGCCGTCTGCATCCTCCTGGATAATGGCACCAAAGGGACAGACCTCGGTACATAGCCCGCAACCAATACACATATCCCGATTAACCTGAGAGACTAGCGGGGATATCAGAATGGAGGCCCTGGCCAGAACTGTCGCTGCCCGCCCGGCCGCCGCCATTGCCTGAGCAATGCTTTCATCCAACGACTTGGGATAATGGGCAAGACCACAGACAAAGAGGCCATCTGATGCAAAATCCACGGGCCGCAGCTTGGCATGGGCTTCCATGAAGAAATTTTCGGCATTGACGGGAACCTTGTAAAATGCTGCAATATCCGCATTCGGTGAAGGCTCAATGGCGGTTGCCAGATTTACCAGATCCGCATGGATCAAAAGCTCTTTCTGGAGAATCGGATCAAATACCCGAACCTCAAGGCCATCAGTGGTTTCAGTCACTACAGGTTTTTTCTCAAGGCTGTAGCGGATGAAGATCACGCCTTTTTCCCTGGCCTTTTTATAGAGAATTTCCCGTTCACCAAAGGTTCGAATATCCCGGTAAAGGATAAAAACATTGGTGTCCGGCTGTTTTTCCTTAATTGCAATGGCCTGTAATACAGATGCCGTACAGCAGATACGGGAACAATAGGGCCGCTTTTCATCCCGCGAACCCACGCACTGAATAAAAATCACGCTCCCTGCTCCCGCCAGTTTTTCCGGGTGGTTCTCAAGATCGTGCCACCGGGTAACGGACGGGTGTTTGCCGTAAAGGTATTCTTCGGTTCCGGCTGCCTGACCACCAGTTGCGACAATGGCGATACCATGCTGAATTGAATGGGTTTTTTCCCCAGCCTGAACCCGTGTTTCAAAATTTCCAACAAAACCTGATGCCTCGACCACTTCAGCCTGGGTAAGAACTGTAATACGGGGATGCACAGAGACGCGCTCGATCAGATTCTTCAAAAATTGCTGAACATCTTCCCCTGACCAGGTGTTGTGTACATCCCGTGCGGACCCTCCCAAACAAGCGGATTTTTCCACAATGGTCGCGTTAAAGCCCTGGTCCGCCAGGCTAATCGCTGCGGTCATACCGGCAGCGCCCCCACCGATGACAAGTGCGGACTTGTTGACGCTAACGGACAGTGACGGAATCGGCTCCAGCAGCGTTGCCCGATTTATCGCCATCCTGACCAGATCTTTGGCCTTACCAGTTGCTTTTTCCTTTTCGCCCGAATGAACCCATGTACACTGATTCCGGATGTTGGCCATCTCGAACAGATAGGCGTTGAGTCCAGCGTTTCGAAGGGTTTCCTGAAATAGCGGCTCATGCGTTCTCGGCGTGCAGGCCGCAACAACAATGCGGTTCAGGCGCTGCTCTCGAATGATCTCGACCATTTTATCCTGAGCATCTTGACTGCAAGCAAAAAGGGGCTCTTCGGTATATACCACATGACCCAGCTCTTTGGCATAAGCAGCAATAGCCGGGACATCGGCAATGCCGCCTATATTGATGCCACAGTTACAGACAAATACGCCAATTCGCGGTTCCTCGTTCTGGACGGCCAGCTCATCGGGAAAGATTTTTTCCTTCACCAGAGTCCCTCGGGCCGCTGACAGGCTGATCCCGGCGGAGCAGGCCGCAGCACTAGCTTCAACAACAGACTGCGGGATATCCTTGGGACCCTGAATTGCGCCAGCCACATAAATGCCTTCCCGTGATGTGGCGACCGGGGCGATACCGGACGTTTTGACGAATTTGTATGAATTAAGCTCCACTCCAAGAGTGTTGGCAGCCTCAATGGCGGATGCCGCCGGCTCCATGCCCACAGAAAGCACCACCATGTCGAAATCTTCGGACACGCGCTCCCCTGCATCCGTTGTATAAACCAGATTAAGGGTTCCGGTCTCATCGGTTTCGGTAACGGTATGAACCCTGGAGCGAATAAAACGTACACCCTGTGACTTTGCACGTTCGTAATATTTTTCAAAGTCCTTGCCGTGGGTTCGCATGTCCATGAAAAAGATGGCTGGCTCGAAATCCGGTCCAAGATGCTCCTTGGCGATTATGGATTCCTTGACGGCATACATGCAGCAGACAGATGAGCAGTATTCATTGTCGCAGCGGTTCAAATCGCGCGATCCAACGCACTGGAGCCAGGCGATTTTTTTAGGTTCTTTTCCATCCGAGAGACGATGAATATGGCCCCCAAAAGGCCCTCCGGCAGACAAAATCCGCTCAAATTCCATGCTGGTGACAACATTGGGAAATTTAGCGTGCTGGTAATTATCAAACCTGTCCGGATTAAAGGGGGTAAATCCTGCGGTAAGGATGACCGAACCCACATTGAGGGTAATATCCTTTTCGGTGTCATCAAATTTGATGGCGTTTGTCGGACAGAATTTTTCACACGCCCGGCATTTGCCTTTTTGAAAATAAATACACCGATTTTTATCAATGGCATACTTCAGCGGCACTGCCTGAGCATAAGGGACGTAAATGGCCTTTCGCTTGGCCAACCCCTCGTTAAAAAGGTCCGTGGTTTTTGCAGGACATTTTTCCGCGCAGGTTCCGCAGGCAATACATTTTTCCATATCCACAAAACGGGGGGACTGTTTGATGGTAACGGTAAAATCGCCAGAATCGCCGGAAATGGAAGTAACTTTAGAAAGGGTGAGAAGTTCGATGTTCATGTGCCGGCCGACCTCGACCAGTTTTGGGGAAATAATTCACATGGAACAGTCGTTGGTGGGAAACGTCTTATCCAACTGGGCCATGGCGCCGCCGATGGCCGGGCTTTCTTCAGCCAGGTAAACATAGTATCCAGCTTCAGCCATATCCAGAGCCGACTGCATACCTGTGATACCACCGCCCACAACCAAAACAGATCCTACCGGAGTCTTGTTGCTCATATTTATCTTCCTGTTTTTTTCGGTAATTTAAGGATGTCCACAACACAAACAAGCCATAATATGCTTATTAATGTGATACATCACTTCACAGTTAATGGTCATGGCATCGCAACACGCCATAGCACACATGAAAATATCTGTTTAACCTTCGTGTTTTTTGTGGACGAACGATATTTCCACGGTAATTCCATCCATTGATCATGTCGTTATGTTGCCAGAAAAAATATCAATCCTGAAGCAGCACTTTTGCTCGAATTTTACTCTTTGCCAAATAATCCAATGTGTGTCAAGGAATTTATCATTCATAATGCGTAATAATTCAGGTTGCTGCAGCAAGATATTCTTTCGAATTTATTTGTCTTTCATATCCGTAAGATAGTTGAAAGCAGCGTAAGTGAACAATCTATTTTGCTGGATATCACAGCAATTCAACGGAAATTGAAGATAATCGGCGTTTGATGAATCATGCTGAATTGTTCACAACTTGTTTATAACCGGAGATCACCTTAAAATCTTTGATAAAAAATCAGGTTTTTAATAAGCTGTATTTCTGGATAGTTGCTCATTATAAATTAGATATAATATGATATTTCAGATAGATACAATGTGTGCATAATTTTATTGTCAGCCCTTTCAAATTCAGATTTATCCCGTTTGACTCTGTCCGGGTGTTTATGCAAAGCTGTACCCGAATGAAGCCATCGGGTTGATCTGGTTGGTATGCTTTGAGCGGTCAATGACTGAGTTTTTATTCACCGCAAAGGCGCAAAGATCGCAAAGAAAAAATTCAATGAAAATTATTGTCTTCTTTGCGTCCTTTGCGCCTTTGCGGTGAGTTGAATTATGCCCGCGTAGATTATAACAATGAGACATTTCGTTGACATACCAGAATCAATTTACTGGTGTCACTGGTTCCAGCGTATATTTCTTTGTGGCCAGAAGGCTTTGATCGTTTTTTTAGTCTATCGCAGATTATTATTTCACTCAAATTCGCAACTTACTACCTACTCCGAACTGGCGATACCATTATGGAATCTATCTGGAACAAAGCCAAGGCCGTTATTAAAACCTGCATGCCCGGTCACAGTTACCGAATGTGGATTGATCCGGTTGATTTTAAGAACGAGAATAACGGTGTCGTGGTGCTTTCCTGCCCGAACCAGTTTTCAAAGAAACGTGTACTTGAGCACTACAGTGATCTGATCCTGTCGGAAATGCAGAAGATTTCGGGCAAGTCCTGTCAGATTACCCTGGAAGTATCCGAAAAGCGTCCCGCCTGTCAGGGGCAACCGGATATCAGCTATCAAAAACCCCTTTTTCCCCAGGCTGAGGCTCAGCCTTCAAGCGGCAGGTTTTTGAGAAGAGATTATACATTTGATCAGTTTGTGGTCGGTGGTAACAATGATTTTGCCTATTCAGCATCCTTGGCGCTGGCCTCCCGAAAGAAAACCCAGCAACATTCCCTGTTTTTGCTTTCAAAAACCGGCATGGGAAAAAGCCATCTGGCCCAGGCTGTTGGCAACCACATATTAACGGAAAATCCGGCGGAAAAAGTTTACTACATTACGGCGGAAGATTTTTCCAATGAAATGGTTTCCGCCTATCAACATGATTCCATCGACCAGTTCAAGAAAAAATATCGAACCGGCTGCAATGTTCTGCTACTGGATGATGTACACTATCTGAGCGGCAAGAGTCAAACGCAAGTCGAACTGGCCATGACACTGGATACCCTGTATGATTCAGGGAAAAAAATTATTTTTACCAGTTCTTATCTTCCCGGAGACATCCCCAAGCTGAATGACAAACTACGATCAAGGCTATCCAGCGGTTTGATTTCAGCCATTGACCCGCCAAATTTCAGAACGCGGGTCAGAATTCTTCAAAAAAAGGCGACAACCAATGGCGTTATTATTCCGGAAGACATTACCCAGTATCTGGCAGGTGAACTGACTGAGGATGTGCGTCAATTGGAAAGTGGCTTGATCGGCATTACGGCCAAATCATCCCTTTTGGGCGCTCCGATTGATATGGCGCTTGCCGAAAGCGTTATTAAAAATATTGTTCGTCAGCGCAAACTCATCACCATCGACGGAATCAAAAAGCTGGTTTGCCAGGAATTCAACGTTTCACCTCATGATATCGTCTCTGCTTCCCGCAAACAGGCCATTGTAAGACCAAGACAGATTGCAATGTATTTATCCCGGCGCTACACCGACTCGCCCCTTCAAGCCATTGGAAAGTGCTTTAATCGTTATCATGCAACAGCACTGCATTCCATTAGCGCTATCGAAAAAGGAATCCGGGACAACCGCTCCCTACAGAAACAAATCGAATACATTTGCGCCAAACTTGAGGAAGGGATCTGCTGATATACTGCGAGCGGACACAATCTTTCGCAGTAGAGCCGGCATCCTGC
>CAIMCT010000561.1 GCA_903839535.1 uncultured Desulfobacteraceae bacterium | reverse complement strand
GCATACTGGATAAAGGAACATGAAAAAGAAAAGATCATGGGAAAAGGATACACGGTGGTTGATCTTCCAACAGTTCTGACCACACACCTTACAGATGTCATAAAAAAACATGCACATGAATATTTGGGAAGGCAGGAAGTTCAGCAACTGCTTGATACCCTTAAGGAAGCCTATCCAAGAATTGTTGAGGAACTGGTTCCCAATCTGCTTCCACTGGGATCTGTGGTAAAGGTTCTTCAAAATCTGCTGGTCGAACAGATTCCCATCCGGGACCTTCTTACCATTATGGAAACCCTTGCAGACTGGGCTCCAGTAACAAAGGATCCGGACATGTTGACCGAATACGTTCGACATGGCCTGGCCCGAACCATCACCCGTCTGTATGTTGCGCCGGAGGGAAACCTTTCCATAATGACCATGGATCATGCAATTGAGAACCTGATGCTGCAATCTCTCCAGCAGACTACCCAAGGCAGTTTTCTGTCCATAGAGCCGGAGATTACTCAGAAAATTATCAGACAAATTGCCAAAAACGTTGAAAAATTCACATCTCAGAACCTTCAGCCGATTATTTTGTGTTCGGTGCAGGTTAGATTACATCTAAGAAAACTGGTGGACCGATTTATTCCAAACCTGGTGGTGTTGTCCTATAATGATATTCTGCCCAGTATCCGAATTCAATCATTGGGAATAGTGAGGCTAACAGATGCAAATTAAACGATTTGAAGCGCCAACGATGACCGAGGCATTGCGGCTGATAAAAAAAGAATTCGGACCCGATGCGGTGATTCTTTCCGCCCGGAGCATGAGTCAGGAAAAAAATCTTTTTGGTGTCAAAAAACCGGCAGGCATTGAAGTGACGGCCGCAATCGACACAGTGAACGACACCATGGAAACTCAAGCGATAGAGACTCAAGCAGTCGCAGTTGCCGCAGGGGGTTCTTCCGGCGCAATGAAAGGCCAGAGAATTTCCGTTCGCATTGATGACTCCATCAGCAAAAATAGCCTGAAGGATACCATTCAGGCTGGTTTAAAATCGATATCCATCCGAAAAAACACGCAGTCCGCTTCTCCAGGAATGGACAAGGTCGTGGAGAGGCTTAAAAGCCATTTTGCACTTCAAGGGGTGGAAGAAAGTTTCATTCAGGAACTTTTGGAGAGATTCACTGGCAAATCCGGTTCAGAAATGGTATGGGGAAGTGACGCATTTAAATCCCGTTTGCTTGAAGTGTTTTCGGAAATGGGAATATCAGCGGGAACGCCGGAAAAATTTTGCAGTTATCCGCAATTGCATGGTTTTATCGGTCCCGCAGGTGGAGGAAAATCATCCGCCATTGCCAAGCTGACTGCGATTTATGCCCATCAGTTGAAACAGAAAGTTGGCTGGATCACTATTGATACCAAGCGGGTTGCAGCAGCAGCTCAACTGCAGGTTTACGCCAAGATTATCGGTGTTCCCCTGGAGCTGGCATCAAACATCAGTGAGTTTAGGGAGTCCCTGGAACGTTTCGAGAATATGGATCATATCTTTATTGATACGCCAGGTATGGGAATCCGTGATCTGCAAGTGATTGAGGAAGTGTCCGGAATTATGAAACAGGCTCGTGTCGATACGGTTTATCTTGTGGCCGCCGCTACAACAAAAAATGAGGATTTGACCCAACTGATGAAAGCCTATAGATCCTTGTCCGTGAACAGCATTATTGTCACCAAACTGGATGAAACCCAGTCTTATGGCAATGTGTTTAATCTGTTGAAGCATTCAAAACTTCCGGTTTCCTATTTTACCAGTGGTCATGCCATTCCGCACAGTATTGAAAACGCCTCACTTGAAAAGGTTATGGAACTGATCACGGATCCTGGCAAGGAAAGCAAGCCATGTCATGTTCCACCCGAAAAAACAGCGGAAATTATTCCATATATCAAAAACAACGTCAAGTCTCACCGGTTTCGGGACCATTATGTGGCCAATCACAAATCCGTTCATTTCCATAGTCCCGAATGCGCCTGGGCCAAACGAATCAAAAATGAAAATCGTATTGTATTCGAAAGCGTTGAAGAAGCCATTTCAAAAAAATACAGCCCCTGCAAAACCTGTTGCAGCGATATTCTGGAGTTTCAGAATACGGAAGAGACTGAGGTCCACCAGGTCGGAAACGGCCTACACTGTTACTCAAGATAAGGCATCAATATGACGATATCCACGGGTTCACCAAGCAATGTCATCAACATTATGACAAGAAAACTGGCAGCCAAAAATGCAATAGCCCCTTCTCAGTCTGATAAGGGCTCTCGCACGCGGGTAATCTCCATTTCAAGTGGCAAGGGAGGGGTTGGGAAAACCAATATCGTTGCCAATCTTGGAATTTCCCTGTCTCGACTTGGCAAGAAGGTGATGATTTTTGATGCCGATCTGGGGTTGGGAAACCTGGATATTCTTCTTGGGCTTACGCCCAAATACAATTTTTCTCACGTTATACTCGGAGAAAAAACCCTTTCGGAAATCATTGTTGAGGGCCCCTGCAATATCAAAATTCTTCCCGCTTCCTCGGGAATTCAGGAAATGGCCAATCTGTCCAAAGAACAAACCGCCAGTTTTCTGAATGATCTCTATGATGTGATTGATCCAATTGATATTCTTCTGATCGACACAGCCGCCGGGATATCCTCGCATGTCATGTATTTCAATGCGATGGCTCATGAAGTTCTGGTGGTAGTCTCGCCTGAACCCACATCCATTACCGATGCTTATGCCCTGATGAAGATTCTTTCCATCCGCTATGACGTGAAGCAGTTCAAGCTGCTGGTCAATATGGTCAGTGATATTCAGGAAGCCCACGAAGTTTACCGGCAACTAAAATTAGTTTCCGAAAGGTTTTTGGATATCAACATGGAGTATATCGGGCATGTAACTTACGATAAAAACATAAGGCGCGGGGTCAGACAGCAAAAAGCCGTATGCGATCTGTATCCGGATACACAGGCCAGCAAATGTTTCAGTTCCCTGGCGGTGAAATTGTGTCAGTCGCAGGTATCCACATCAAAGAATACACGACTGTTCTGGAAAGAACTTATCGGCAATAAACAGGATTTGACCAAACAGTGACGTGTTGTTTTGTAACCGTTCACTCCCTCTCCCAGCGGGAGGGCAAGCGGCTGGCATGACAGCATTTCCCCCCTCCCGACCTCCCCCCGCTGAGGGGAGGGGGCTGAACGCTCACGTTGTTTTGACTGTCGGATCAGGGCCGTTAAAAATGAGATGATATGAATTTATCTATCGCAAACATGACAGCAATTCCTTACAGGGACGAAAATGAGACGCGGAACCGGCTGATTACGGAATACCTTCCGTTTGTCAAAAGAATCGTTCATCGGATGGCTGTTCATCTGCCCTCTCATGTGGATGTTGAAGATCTCATTCATGCAGGCGTTATCGGGCTGATCCAGTCTATAGACCGCTATGACCCGGCAAGGGATAATACTCTGGCGACCTTCGCCATGTTTCGAATTCGCGGCGCTGTTTTAAGCGAGCTTCGGTCACGCGATGTTCTTTCCCGCAGCAATCGGAAGAAAGTACGCGAAATGCAGCAAACCTGGATTTATCTGGAGCAAAAACTGGGCAGGGAGGCTGAGGACTCGGAAGTTGCCACAGAATTGGGAATGACTGCAGGCGAATTTGAAGATGTCAGGCGTATGGCAGGTTTTTCTTTTGTCAGCATTGATGACATGGATTCCCCGTCGGACGGCGAAAAGGCAAACCTTCTCAGCCAGCTTGTGAGCGGTGAGGATCAGGACGCACTCGTGTCGATCCGGGCGCAGGAAATCAAGACGGCGCTGGCAAAAGCCATTGACGAATTGTCTGAAAAGGAAAAAACGGTTATTTCACTGTACTATGTGGATGAACTGACCTTGAAAGAGATCGGTGCAGTCATGAATTTAACCGAATCAAGAATATCTCAGATCCACTCCGGCGCGATAATTCATTTGCGCAAAAAACTAATCAGGAATGGTTTTCTGAGTAATTGAAGGCTGTTGTATCTGTGGTGTCAAAAATGTTCAGGGTAACGTCAATAAAATGACTGAATACATGGTTATGGTGACCTGTCCATCCTCATGGACTAAACTTCATCATTCATCACAAAATGTTTCCCCTGTCGCCACTTAATTTTGAAGGAAATGATGCCATGACTTATGCCACACTCATGACTTGGGAAATATTTCTGGATGCCCTCGGGTTTGGTTGCTGTGTTCTGACAGTGCTGTATCTGATGAAAATGAAACGGAAAACTGCATCGAAACAGTTGAGAACGGGCGCAACCAGATCAGAAGATGCTCCGCCATTTACCGCCAGTCCGATAAACATGCCTGCAGATACGCCGTTTGGAGGGGTTCTGGCCTCAATAAAAAATAATCGTCATAAGGGGGAGGAGCGGCAGGGCGGGGCTGCCAATGATCCCTATGATGAAGTCAGGCGTCTTCTGGATTTGGGAATGGGATCAAAGCAGATTGCATCGCGGATAAAAATTCCACAGTGTGAAATTGAGCTGATCGCCAGTTTGCGCCAGATTCACTGAAATCGGGTGTGCCGTAACTCTGGCATATTTTGTGCATTAATAAGTTCGTAAGTTCCGGTGTTGATAAATGCTTTATCTTATCAACTTGTGAACTTGCGAACTTTTTATTTGAGAGGTCGGCATGAGAGGCGAAATCGGTAGCATTCTGTCAGGGACTATGTCTCAGGAAATGAGGTTGGAGATTTTGTCCAACAACATGGCCAATGCCAACACCGTTGGATTTAAGGAAGACCGGGTATTCCGGATTCCCGAAACACCAGCATCCGTCTGGAACAATCTTTCCGCCGACCAGACAAAAGATGTGCCTATAAACAATATATCGAGCCTGCCTGTTGGTACGTTTACAAATTTTGAACAGGGTCATTTGAAAGAGACCGGAAATGCTCTGGATATGGCTTTGGAAGGGGAAGGTTTTTTTTCAGTCCAGACATCTCAGGGCACGCAATATACGAGAAAAGGAAGTTTTGCTCTCAATTCAAATGGAACCTTGGTAACCCAGGAAGGATACCCGGTTCTGGGCAAGAGCGGAGGCCAAATTAAAATCTCCGGTAAGCAGGTCGTTGTGGCTCCCAGCGGCACCATTATCGTTGATAGCGTGGAAGTGGGTGCCCTCAATATCGTGGAATTTGCGAATAAAACAGGGCTATTGAAAACAGGGGATTCCCTCTACAGCCAGCAAAACCCAAAAGATCCTGGAGCACCGGCGAAAAAGACTGTGGTTCAGCAGAGATTTATTGAAGGATCCAATGTTGATCCAGTCAAGATGATGACCGAGATGATCAATGTGATGCGGGGATATGAGTCCTATCAGAAGGTTCTTCAATCCATGAATGAAGTCGATACCAAAACCAATGAAGTGGGAAAACTGGCATAACTTACAATCAGCAAGAAATATATCTTGAACGGCAGGCGGAATACGATTTCCATTTTCTTCTCACAGCTTGCCGCTTACAATTCATAAGGAGGCCATTATGTCTCGGGCTTTATCCATAGCAGCATCCGGAATGCAGGCGCAGTCATTAAACATTGATGTGATTTCAAACAATCTTGCTAATGTCAGCACCACCGGTTTTAAACGCAGCCGGGCGGATTTTCAAGATCTGCTCTATCAAACTCTTCGTCCGGCAGGAGCCGCTTCATCATCCGGCAATCAGGTGCCAACCGGGATTCAACTGGGACAGGGTACAAGACCGGTGGCCACACAGAAAATCTTTATTCAGGGGAATTATCAGCACACCGAAAACGAGCTGGATATCGCCATCGAAGGAAGCGGATTTTTTCAAATCATGCAGCCAAATGGCGAAATCGCCTACAGCCGCTCGGGTGCTTTTAAATTGAATAGTAATGGGGAAATCACGACTTCAGACGGATACCTCCTGGAGCCAGCAATCACAGTTCCCAGCAACACCGTTTCGGTAAGCATCGGAATGGATGGCACCGTATCTGCTCTTACGGCGGGACAGGTTACACCTAATCAAATCGGCACCATCGAATTGGCCCAGTTTCCGAATCCGGCCGGGCTCAGCAGTATCGGCAGAAATCTCTATTTGAATACCGATGCCTCCGGTAACGTGACAACTGGAACAGCCGGCAAAGATGGCAGGGGCACCATATCTCAGGGCAATCTGGAAATGTCGAATGTCAGTGTGGTGGATGAAATGGTCAACATGATTACGGCCCAGCGGGCTTACGAAATCAACAGCAAATCCATTCAGGCTGCTGATGAAATGCTGCAGTTGGCCAATAATCTGAAACGGTAAAAAACCGATCTATTGGCGAGCGCCTACAAAAGGGCAGGAGGATCACGACGATGAAAAATGGCCGAAAACATCCGCAGATAACTGGTGCCACCTGCAACACGCAGTTGGTGCAAAAATGGTGTGGAATGGTCTTGTTGGGGATACTGGTTGTGCTGTTTTCGTTAGAAAAAGACGGTGAAACCGCCGGGCCTGCCACCGTGACCCAGTCTGTAAGGTCCGATATGGTCGATAGCGCATCCATTGAAATCACCAGGAATATGATTGAAGATATTGTGATGGATTTTCTGAATGCGAAAGTTCCATGGGATAAACACCGGGTAAAAATAAAACTCGTTCAAATCAGCAACGGCCTGATGCTTCCGGACATGCCTTATTCTTACAAAGTGGTTCCGCCCAATGATACTCGTTACCTCGGAACGGTTCCCCTGAATGTTGTTTTTGATATCCAGGGTCAGCCTCCCAAAAAGGCATGGGCGACAGTCAAGATCGAAGTTGAAACTGATGTCATTGTTGTTAATAAACCCCTTAACCGGAATCAGACAATTGGAAAAGATGATGTGAATGTCGTTTCAATGGATATGGCGGATCTGCCCTCAAATTATATCTCCAGGCTGGAGGATGTTGTGGGGAAAAAAACGCTGAGAATTATGAACCCGAAAGAAGTCTTTCGAACCGATATTGTTGAACTGCCACCGATGGTAAAGCGCAACGACAGGGTATCCATTGTTGCCGAGTCCGGAAATTTAAGGATTACCGCCGTGGGAGAAGTTAAAGAAAGCGGGGGCATTGGAGATCGTGTCAAAGTGGTGAATCTGAGTTCAAACAAGGAAATTTTTGCACGGATACTGGATTCAAAAACGGTTCAGGTGGAGTTTTAAGGTGTTATGACCGTATTGATAGAGGAGGGGCTATGATGAATCAACTGCTTTTGGTCTTTAAGTCAAAACAAGGTATAAAAACACTACCGATAGGTACTGAATGTGAGAGGCGTACAGATGGAAATATTTTAAACGACTTTCGCAGATCGACCTGCGATATGCGCTCATGGGGCTTGTCGGTTATCAAACTGGGATGTCTGTGTTCTCTCGCTATGGGATTTCTCTGTGGGTGCGCCGCCCCGACGATAAGGCAGGTTCAGCCGATGGTCGAACCGCAGCCCACATTTATGGCGGCGGAATCACCTCCGGCATCTGTTGAAGGGTCTCTGTGGCAGGAAAATGGCACAATGGGAGAACTCTTTGTTAACCCAAAAGCCAGAAGGGTTGGGGATATTGTGACCATCAAAATCGTGGAATCCTCAAAAGCCTCCAACAACGCTACAACCAATACCGGCAGAGATTCATCTGTGACGGTTGGCATTGACAAGTTTTTAGGTCTTGAAAATAATGGGCTCAGTGCTACGTCGGGATTTAATCCTTTTGGGAAAATCGCAGGCGGGGCAACCACCAAATTCACCGGCCAGGGCGGAACAACCCGAAGCGGCGACTTGAGTGCATATATCACCACAAGGGTGATTGGGGTATTGCCAAACAGGAACCTGGCTATTTCAGGATCCAGGGAAGTCATTGTCAATAATGAAAAACAACTGATTGTGGTAACTGGCGTGATCCGGTCCAGAGACATTTCTGCTGAAAATGTAGTTTTATCAACATTCATTTCTGATGCCAAAATAGCTTACAGCGGTTCAGGAATAGTGAATGATCAGCAGCGCAAAGGCTGGCTGGCCAATATTGTTGACATCATCTCCCCATTCTAGCCCAATAAAAACAGGTATCCGGTTGTGGTGACTGGACTCTATCAAACCATAACAGATAACTTTTATTACGGTGATTCCATGAAAAAAATATGCTTGAACAATCGCTTGATCTTGATCCAGGCTGTGATTGCACTGGGTATTCTCTTGTGTCTGGTTGCCACCGCCGATGCGGTAAGGATCAAGGAAATAACCGAAATTCAGGGAGTTCGTCAAAATCAACTCGTCGGTTACGGCCTGGTTGTTGGTTTAAATGGAACCGGCGATGGGGATAAAGCCAAATTCACGGTTCAGTCCTTAGCCAGTATGCTTGAAAAAATGGGGATGACGGTTAATCCAATCGATATCAAGGTGAAAAACGTTGCAGCAGTGATGATTACCGCCAATATGCCACCATTTTCCAGGCAGGGTATGCGAATGGATGTTTCAGTCAGCTCGATTGGCGATGCAAAAGACCTACAGGGGGGAACTCTGTTGTTTACTCCGTTAAAGGCTGCTGACGGCCAGACCTATGCCATTGCTCAGGGTCCGGTAAGCACCGGCGGATTTTCTGTTCAGGGTGCCGGGGCCGGCACTCAAAAAAACTTTCCCACTGTGGGCCGAGTCGCCGGAGGCGGCCTGATTGAGAGGGAAGTTTCATCCAGTTTCAAGAACAAGGAAAGTCTGATGCTTACATTAAACCATCAGGACTTTACAACGGCTACGCGGGTTGCAGAATCCATCAATACTTCTTTTCCATCTCAAATCGCCAGGACTTCGGATTCGGGCAGTATCGAAGTGCGCGTTCCTCCCGAATATATGGATAACGTGGTTGGGTTTGTAACCCGTATCGAAAACCTTAGTGTAACTCCGGATGTGGTATCCAGGGTGGTTGTCAATGAACGGACTGGTACGGTTGTGATCGGTGAAAATGTCCGGATTTCGAAAGTCGCCATTTCTCACGGAAACTTGAGCATACAGATTAAAGAATCGGCCGATGTATCTCAGCCAATGCCATTTTCCCAAGGCCAGACAGTGGTAACCCCCGATACCAATATTGTGGTTAAAGAAGAAAAATCCACAATCCATCTGATGGAAGATGGCGCAAGTATCGGAGAAATTGTCCGTGCGCTTAATAAACTAGGGGTGACACCGCGCGATTTGATTTCCATCTTTCAGGCCCTGCAAGCTGCCGGTGTGCTGCAGGCCAAGCTGGAACTCATGTAAAAACTAATGAGAAGCATGATTATTAGGTATACTGCAAACGGGCATAATCTGCAATTTCCTTATGCTCCCTCTCTCAGCGGGGGAGGGTTGGGGTGGGGGTTCAAAAGTTAATATTATGACCGTTGACAGTATATATCGCTGTCAAAAGGGGGGCCAGAAATGGATATATCGCTTAAAACAACCACAGGTTATGGCATTCATGCAGGGACGGGGATAAACCCAAGTGCAACCCGATCTGTTTCTCAGGATTCCAAAATCAACTCAGCATGCGAGGACATGGAGGCCCTGTTTATTCAGAATATGTTCAAGGAAATGCGAGCATCAATTCCAAAAGGCGGGCTTACAAGCGGCGGAAAGGCGGAAGAAATGTTTACATCAATGCTGGATGCAGAGATGGCAAAAACATTCTCCGCATCCGGAGGCATAGGGCTGTCTTCGATGTTTCGAAAACAAGTGGAAGTGGTCCCGGAAATCGACAATACGAAAGGGTGAGAAATAATGTTAAAGTTTTGACTGATAAACGCTGATACTCTATGCAGGGTAAACATCAACACATGAAGGAGCGGCATTATGATAAACTTCATTGAAAGAAATCGTCCTGCAGACGTAAAAGCCTATACCAGCCAAGCTTCCAGACTTAAGGGAAAAGAGAAGGCATCCGGCAATAATTTCACTTTGGATTCCAGTGAAGATCGGGTATTGCTTTCACCGATGGCCAAGGAAATCCAGATGGCGAAAAATTGGTTGCAGACAATTCCTGATGTTCGGGTCGAGAAAGTGACAGAGATCAAAAATCAGATTGCCCAGGGGGCATACCAGATTTCTTCAGAGAGAATTGCTCACCGTATGATGGGTGAATCACTGCTGAATGAGATGTTATAGTTCTCCTGTTTTGGAAAGCTGATTTTTTTCGGGTTTCTGTGGGCAGGCTGTCAGATTGCGTGGAAGCTTTCGTTTGCACTGTGATTGCGATTGGCGGCTCATGACAGGTTACCGTGAAAATACCCTGGAAGCCCGCGCTTCCAGGGTATTTTTTATTTGGGGGCGACCACAATGATATAAACATGACATTTACTTTAAAAAAATCGGGTGATAATATGGAAAATATGCTAAAAGAGTTGTTTGTGATATTGGAGGATCAGGCAGGCCTTTACCGGTCGTTGCTGGATATTTTGCAGAGTGAAAAAAAAGCAGTTGTCAGTGCAAAACTGGATGCGGTAAATGCAGCCCGGATCAAGAAAGAAATGGTACTGTCGTTAATTCATGAAAAAGACGAGAAGCGAAAGGATGTTGTGGGAAAGATATCCGATTATCTGGGATGCCCGCCTATTGGTCTGACGTTGACGCAACTGGCTCAGAGGGTGGATGTCCATTTTTCTTTAAAACTGACCCAGTGCACTGCGGATATTTCTTCACTTGTTCAGGACATTCATAGGGAGAATGAAATCAATAAGTCTTTGATAGCACACTCGTTAAATCTGATTCGATCTTCAATTAAACTGATTGTGCAATTGGTGACTCCGCCTCCGGTATATTTCCGTACCGGAAAAATGTATCAGGGGGAAGTTTGCGGTACGGTTCTTTCCAGCAGTGCATAAACAGCCCTATAACTCCATTATGGATGTCTGTTCGCAATGAATGACATAATGATCGGTTTTACCAGCAAACACGCTTCTGTCTTTCGAATCTTTCTCTTAATCCCTAACTATGGTCAATTCCATGAAGCCAATTGAAGAAATCACCCAAAAACTCCAGCCGGTTATTGACACGGTTGAAACCATCTGCCTGAATGATGTCGATGGGTGGAATGCTGTCTGCTCAGAGCTGCATGACATCCTACCGTGCATTCCCGATGAATTCAGCGTTCTCTCTCAGGTCATTGATCTGTCCATTCAGGGGATTAACGCCATTGTTCTTAAAACGGCCTGCAATAATTTTGCAGCCGTTGAGGCAGTGAGCAAAGGCATCTGTGTCTGCAAACAATGTCTGGAGGAGGAGACTCTTTCTGAAGATATTATCGATACGGCGATCCAATCCCTGAATCAGGTTATTTCCAGCGTCACGGTTGCTCCATATCCCCTGCCTGTTGATTCTGAAAGCAATATCGTGCTTCAGGACGACTTGAACGATATTGCGGCGTTATGGGTTCAACTTGAACCTGATGATGCAGATGGTGTTTCAAGAATCAAAAAGTCATTGTCCGTTTTCTCTGATCATGACGGTCTCTATGCTTCTGTTAAGGAGCAGATAATTAAATCAATAGAAATTCTGGATATGATCCTGTTGCTTGAAGTGGACAGCCTGGCGGATTCCTGGGCCGAAGCGGGTATCTGTATCGAGCTGGCAAGTCAACTGATGGAACACCCTGATTATATTCAGCCCACGCAGCCTGAAATCAAACAACCTTCCCAGAAAAAAATTGATGCTCTGCATGATTATATGCCCAAAGATCCTGATTCCGATCTTATCGGCGAATTCGTTGCGGAGGCCAACGACCTGATTGCTCGAGCTGAGGAAGCGCTTCTCGAACTTGAAGTTGACCCGGAAGATATGGATGCAGTGGGTACGGTATTTCGCGCTTTTCATACGATAAAAGGAACCTCTGCTTTTTTGGATCTGTCTCTCCTTTCAGAAATGGGGCATCATGCAGAATCATTGCTTAGCCGGGTTCGGGACAAAGAAATCCGCTACCAGGGTGGTTATGCCGATCTTGCCCTGCGATCTCTGGATATGCTTAAAACCCTGATGCATTCGGTTGAAAAGGCGCTTGGCGGAAATCCGCTGGTCAAACCCGTAGGATATGATGCTCTGATGGATGTCTCGATGAATCCGGAGGTGGCGGGTGTATCAGAAGAAAGGGATGACATGGCGTCTCCCCGAATCGGAGATATTCTGGTTGCCCAGGGTAAGGCCAACAGGCAGTCTATTGAGATGCTGGCAAAGGATCATTCAAAAGAACGCATGGGCATGGCGGCAATCAAAACCGGAACTGCATCGGTAAACGATGTGGCGCACGCCCTTCGCACCCAGGAACGCATGAAGGGTCCCAATCAATTTGTCGAAACATCGGTTCGGGTCAGTACGGATCGCCTGGACCGTTTGATTGACATGGTGGGAGAAATGGTGATTGCCCATTCCATGGTGGCGCAGGACAATGTGGTCATTCAGGCCGCCAATTACGAACTTTTGAAAAAAGTGAATCATACCAGCAAAATCGTTCGAGGACTTCAGGATCTGTCGATGTCGATGAGAATGGTGCCGCTCAAGGCGACATTCCAGAAAATGGCGCGGCTGGTTCGGGATGTCGCCCGAAAAGTAGGTAAAAATGTGACATTTGTTACGGAAGGGGAAGATACCGAAATTGACAGAAATCTTGTGGATGTAATCAATGATCCCCTGATCCACATGGTAAGAAATGCCGTGGATCATGGTATCGAGTCTCCGGAAGTGCGAAAGAAAAATGGAAAACCCCCCAATGGGACGGTGAAACTGTCGGCTTTCCATTCTGCAGGCAGTGTGGTGGTTCAGATAATTGATGATGGCAAGGGGTTGGATCGAAAAGCCATTCTGGCAAAGGCAATTGAAAGGGGTATGATCACAGACAGCTCGGCTGTGTGTGATCGAGATGTTTGCAACCTGATTCTGGAACCCGGATTTTCAACGGCTGAAGTGGTTACCGATGTTTCGGGTCGGGGTGTTGGAATGGATGTGGTGAAAAAAAATATCGAATCCCTGCGCGGCCAGGTCGAAATACAGTCCGAGTCAGGCAAAGGGTCTGTTTTTCGAATGAGCCTTCCCCTGACGCTGGCGATCATTGATGGAATGGTTTTGCGGGCTGGTCAAGAAACTTACGTTATTCCAACTGTCTCTATTGTTAGATCTATCAAGCCTGATCCCAGAGACATTTCAACGGTTTTCAATATGGGACGGGTGCTGCGCCTTCAGGGAAAATTGATTCCCCTGTATCGGCTGACCCATCTTTACGAAATAGATGAAAACAGCAAAGATCATGAAGAACTGGTGGTAGTAATTGAAGATGATGGCAATCAGGCAGGGCTGATCATTGACGAGTTGGTCGGCAGGCAGCAGGTGGTGATAAAAACCCTTGGGGAAACCATGCAGAAGATTCCGGGTATTTCCGGCGGTGCCATTATGCCAAACGGAAGGGTCGGGCTGATAGTGGATATCGCTGGTCTGATGAAGCTGACAGGGGCGAGTTTGGAACCCACCGTACGGGCGGGCGGGTTTGGAACCTGCTAACGGCGGGTTTGGAACCGCCCCTACATGAGGTTTATCAATGATGCGAGCATCCCATGAACTGAATGACAAACAATTCCGTATAATATCGGATCTGGTGTATCGGCATTGTGGAATTGACCTAAAGGATGGCAAGGAAGCACTGGTGAGGGCAAGACTGATGAAGCGGTTTCGCGCCATCGGTATGGATTCTGTCGAATCCTATCTGGAACTCATCAATAGCAAAGCAGGTGATCATGAACTCGATCAAATGATTGATGCCATGACGACGAACAAAACGAGTTTTTTCAGGGAAATTGAGCATTTCAGATATTTGCGCGAAACAGTGCTTCCTCAGTTCGAGGGAAAGCGGATGCGGTTCTGGAGTGCGGCATGCTCATCGGGTGAAGAGCCATATTCTTTGGCCATGCTGCTGAGAGAACACTTGGCGGACGTTGATCGCAGAGATGTGTTGATTTTGGCCACGGACATTTCCAGAAGAATGCTTGAAAAAGGTGCAAAAGCCTTATATTCTGAAGATACCTTGAAGGACCTTCCACCGTCATATCTGCAAAAGTACTTTGTCAAGTCGCAAAATGTCGCATGTGCCTATCAGATTGTCAATAATGTCCGATCCATGGTTCGTATGGCCAGATTGAATCTTATGGATTCCTGGCCGATGAAAGGGCCATTTCATGTGATTTTCTGCCGCAATGTGATGATATATTTTGACCGTGCTACTCAACAGCGGTTGATTAACCGTTTCTGGGAGCTTCTTGAGCCTGGCGGTTATCTCTTTGTGGGGCATTCCGAAGGGTTATCAGCTATTACGCATAAGTTCAAATACATCAGGCCGGCGACATATCGAAAATAAGTATGAATGATTCTTATTTACGGGAACATCAAAGATGAATCATGTAGTAGCTGTAGGGGATATGAAAACTGGGTGCAGGGAAGATATGATTGTCACCCATGCACTTGGAAGCTGTCTGGGACTGATGGTGTATGATCCTGCAGCTCAAGTTGGCGGACTTCTCCATGCCATGCTGCCGCTTTCAAAGATCAATCTGCAAAAGGCTTTTGAAAACCCTTATATGTTTGTAGATACTGGAGTACCTGAGCTTTTCCGGCAATTGTATGATTTAGGCGGCCAGAAAAGCCGGATGGTGATTAAAGCTGCTGGGTGCGGACAGCCCTTGGGAAACAGCGAAATGTTTAAAATTGGTGAACGCAATCACACCATACTTAAAAAACTGCTCTGGAAAAACAATATTCTGCTTGAAGCTGAAGATGTGGGGGGGGTTGCCAGCCGAACGGTATATTTTGATATCTCAACAGGCCAAGTGATTATCAGCAGTAAAGGAGTAAAAAGAGAGCTGTGAACCAAAAAGAACTCAACCTGATTTTGGACGATGTAAAGTCGTTCCCCAGCTTGCCTGCCGCGGCGCTGAAACTGCTGACGCTGCTAAAAGACGAGAAGTCGTCAAATACGCAGATCGAACAGCTCTTACGATATGAGCCCGGTTTGACCGCAAACATATTGAAGCTGACCAACTCGGCTTTTTTTGGTCTTCCCAAGCAGATTGGTTCAATCCGGCAGGCCATCCTTATGATCGGTTGGAAAAGACTGATCCAGATCGTGCTTACATCATGTGTCAGCGCCATTATTGACAAACCGGTTCATGGCTATGATTTGTCGTCCGGAGACTTGTGGCGGCATTCCATCGCCGTTTCCGTGGCTTCAGAAATTCTGGTGAAAGAGCTGAATCTTTCGGTTTCTGAGGAAGTGTTTACGGCGGCGCTGCTTCATGATGTCGGTAAAATGGTGCTGGGAAGGTATGTGAAAAATGATATCGCTGCGATAGATCGGGAAGAGTTGCGGGATATGCCTTTTGAGCAAGTCGAACGCAGCATATTCGGAATTGACCATGCTGAAATTGGAGCCAATATCCTGGGACGCTGGTCTTTTCCTCCGAGTATGGTCACCGTGGTGCGCTGGCATCATGATCCGGACGGTGCTCCCAAAACCAACCACCTGATTGATGTGGTTCATGTGGCGGATGTATTGTGTTTGATGTCAGGGATTGGTGTGGGCAGGGAAGGACTGCAATATCGGCCATCTCAAACAGCCTGTGAGCGGATCGGGCTTACCGAAGCACATCTTGAAAAGGTGGCGAGTCAGACACTGCAAACTGCAAATCAACTTGCTGAATCACTTCAGGCGGATTCCTGATCTGACGTATATAAAGGGCACAGGGTTGATTTACCTGCCCCTGCACCCTTCTTTTGTGATGGGAGAGTTAAAGCTATGGGGATGAACATCCTTATTGTAGATGACAGCAGCGTGATGCGGACAATGATCCTTAAGACGCTTCGCATGAGCGGGCTTTCTCTTGGTGATGTAAATCAGGCTTCAAATGGAGTCGAAGGATTGGAAATTCTCAATCAGCAGTGGATCGACCTGGTACTTCTGGATATTAACATGCCGGTGATGAATGGAGAGGATATGATGATCCGCATGAGGGAAGATCCGGAAACCCGGGATATTCCTGTTATTGTCGTATCTACCGAGGGCAGCAAGACCCGGATTGAAAATCTTGTGAAAAT
>CAIMCT010000560.1 GCA_903839535.1 uncultured Desulfobacteraceae bacterium | reverse complement strand
CCTGCCGGCTGCAGCAGCCGGCAGGATGCCGGCTCTACCTGTGCTTTCCGACGAAAGAAACAAAACGCCTAACCATGTATAAAACGGGTTGGGTGGTATGTCGCAAGAGGCGGTTACTGGCATTTCTCGGAAAACATCTCAGAATACATCAAGTCTTCCAGAATTTCAGCCCGGATGTGGTAGCTACTTTCAATGGCGCAGCGCAAACTGAGAGCACAAAACTTGAAACACATGCGATCTTCGGAATTAAAATCTCCAAGACATCCCAGATCATCGCTTAGCACTTGAGCAGTAACAACCTTCTTTTTTTTCATTCCTGTTCCTTTAGTAGTCTGAGCATATCCTCATGTATCCATCCATTGGTTGCAAGTATCTCGCTGCCGTAGATTGAAAATGCCCGATTTGAAAAATCCGTGATGTTCGCACCTGCTTCCCGCGCAATCAAATAACCGGCAGCCGTGTCCCAAGGCTTCAGATTCTGTTCCCAGAATCCTTCGAATCGTCCGCACGCCATAAAGCAAAGATCCAGAGAAGCCGAACCCAGCCGCCGAACACCTTGGGAAGCCCTCATGCAGTTTGAAAGCCGCATCATCGCCTCTTGAAAAATTTCGCTGAAATCATACGGAAATCCGGTAACAAGAAGACTTTCCGAAACCAAGCTGGTTTCAGAGACATGAATCGGCCTGCCATTAAGCTGGGCGCCCTGCCCCTGTACCGCCGTAAACAATTCGCCTGTCACCGGGTTCAGAACAATGCCTACAGCGATTGTTCCTTCCATCTCAAATGCAATGGAAACCCCAAACAACCCAAGCTGATGTGTATAATTGGTGGTTCCATCCAGCGGGTCGATAATCCATCTACTCCCCTGATTTTCGCCGCTCATTCCACTTTCTTCAGCCAAAATGGCATGATCTGGAAAGACCTTGTGGATCGACTCTATGATGACTTTTTCTGAGCCAAGATCCGCTTCGGTGACCAGATCAATGGCGCCTTTGTGGTCCGGAGCCTTGATTTTTCCCAGAAAAGAGCAAAGCACCCGGCCGCCGTTATAAGCAGCGCCGATTCCAACATTTTTTATGCATTCAAGATTCATATCGATGGTTTCGCTTATATGCCCTTTCCAGAGGATGTCAACCTTTTTGTCGCTGTTCAATGGCTTCAGCCATCGCTTCAATCAAATGCAGCAACGTGGCTTTGTTATTGGCGGAAATGGCGATGCCTCCATAGCAGTTCAAACACCGTTCAACATCCTCCTGAGCCAGTGCATCCTGCTTGTTCAGCACACGCAGGGTGGTGATTTGATTCAACTCCAGACTTTCCAGAATAGTTTCGACTGATTGAATCTGATCCTCGCAGCGGGGATTGCTGATATCTATCACATGCAGCAACAAATCAGCAGTTTCAAGCTCTTCAAGCGTAGCACGAAAGGCAACCTGCAAGTCCCTGGGAAGATTCTTGATGAAACCTACGGTATCCGTGATAATGACATCGATATCCCTGGGAAATCTGAGCCTGCGGCTGGAGGGATCCAGGGTTGCAAAAAGCCGCTGCTCTGCAAGCACCTGACTCTGGGTCAGGGTATTTAACAGCGTTGATTTGCCTGCATTCGTGTACCCGACAATTGAGATCACCGGCAGACCCTGCTTGCGACGCCTGGCTTTTTGCTGGCTGCGCTGCTGAACCACTTCGGTCAATGCCTTTTCCAGGCGGACAATGCGATCTCTGGCCCGCCTTCTGTTGATTTCAAGTTTGGTTTCGCCAGGGCCCCTGCCACCTATGCCGCCGGTCAATCGGGACATGGCGGTGTTTTTCGTAACCAGCCTCGGCAGCAGGTATTTAAGCTGAGCCAGCTCCACCTGGAGTTTGCCCTCGCGAGACCGGGCCCGCTGCGCAAAAATATCCAGAATAAGCTGAGTCCGGTCAATGACCTTCATCTCGATCTGATCAGCAATAGTGCGAATCTGCGAAGGGTTGAGTTCCTGATCAAAGATGATAAGATCAGCCCCTTTTTGAATAGCCAGCATCGCAATTTCCTGAAGCTTGCCGGTACCCATCAAAAACCGTGGATCAGCCTGTCTGCGGTGCTGAAACACAGTATCCACAACAAATATACCGCCGGAACCTGCAAGTTCTTCGAGTTCACTCAAAGAATCCATGGCGGACTTGCGCGATTCCGTCGAAACGCTGACAAGAAGCGCTCTTTCCTGCCCCTTCATGGAACCAGTTTTGGATTCCCGCACAATGCTGGCCTGCCCCAGTTCGGATTCAATAGCCTGAATGAGATTCAGACAGCCCATATTCAATTGACTGGCCGGAAAAGGCGGTAGAATTCGATACGGAGCAGTAGCAGATGCCGATGGCAGGATGTGCGCCGCCATAACTTCCAGGGGCTGTCCATCCGGCGTCATGGTCAGGACCGCCATGATATCCAGACGCAGCAGCGACAGATCTGTCAGGTCATCATGGGAAAGCGGCTCGGCTTTCAAATGGGTGTGAATGCACCGGATTCCCTTGAGTCGATCCGAAGCGCTCCGGTATTCGCTGATATCAGGAAGAACAATGCCGTGATAATCTCCCACAATGACCGATGTCACCTTGCCCTGACGGTTGACCAGAATCCCGATCTGACGCCGGATTTCATGGGAAACCCGGCATAGTTCATCTGCTATCTCCGGGGAAACGAGATACTCGGAAGTAACGCGCTTGTCGTAAATGTCTTCAAGACAAGCTATCTGGCTGGCCTTTAATCCGGAAATATTTCCGTGTAGTTTTTTCATCGGATTTCCGGCGCTGGATTTTCAAAACGGGTATAGGACTTCAGGAACGTAAGCGGCGCAAGGCCCGTTGGTCCATTTCGATGTTTGGCCACAATAACTTCAGCCTTTCCCCTGTTCGGATTGTTTTCATCACGGTTATAAACTTCGTCCCGATAAATAAAGGTTACGACATCGGCATCCTGCTCAAGAGCGCCAGATTCCCGCAAATCCGATAACTGGGGACGTTTGTCGCTGCGCTCTTCCAGCTTTCGGTTCAACTGGGACAGCGCCACAATAGGCAGGTCCAGCTCTCTGGCAAGCGATTTGATGGATCGGGATATTTCGGAGATTTCCAGATCCCTTCTATCATTGGATTTTGAGCTTTTCATGAGCTGAATATAATCAATGACTATCATTCCCAGTTTTTTTTCCATTTTTAATCTTCTCGCTTTTGCCCGGATGGTCATAGACGATATTTCCGGAGAGTCGTCTATGTAAATCGGCGCTTCAGAAAGAACCCCGGCGGCGTGCGTGAGCCTCTCCCAGTCTTCATCGCTGAAAAAACCATCCCGCACCCTTACAGAGTCAATTCTGGCCTCGGAGCAAAGCATCCGCATGGAAAGCTGCTCTTTGGACATTTCCAGAGAAAATATCGCACATGGAACATTGTGGTCAACAGCAGCATTTCGAACAATATTCAGGGCCAGAGCGGTTTTTCCCATGCTCGGGCGCGCCGCCAGAATGATCAGATCCGACCGCTGAAATCCGGACGTAAGATGATCCAGCCCGGTGAAACCTGTGGGTACGCCGGTCAAAAAGGTTTTATTGCCCTGGCGTTCTTCCAGCTTGTCAATATTGTGATCAACCAAGGTAGAGATATGATCGAAGGCAGGCTTGATCTTGTTTTCGGAAATCTCGAAAATAGCGGTTTCTGCAAAATCCAGAACATCGTCAACCTCTCCCTGATCTTCAAAACACCGCTTGACAATATGATTGGCTTTTTCAATGAGTCGGCGCAAACAGCCTTTGTCATGGATGATTCTGGCATAATGAACGGCATTGACGGCGACAGGAACCGACTCCAGAATCTGTACGATACTGGATACGCCGCCCACGGTCTCAAGATGCCCTCTGGCTTTCAGGGCATTGGTCAGGGTAACCAGATCGACAGGCTCCCCCTTGCCAAAGAGTTCCAGCATGGTTGCATATATTTTCTGGTGGGCGGATCGATAAAAATCATCCGCAGCCAGTACTTCAACAATGTCCATCAGGGTGCTGTTGTCATGAAGAATAGAGCTGATAATGGCTTCTTCAGCTTCGAGACTGTGGGGAGGAAGGTGGTAAAGGGATGGGTCTTGTTGGGATTTCATAAGGAATAACCAGACAAATGTATGCCAGACAAATTAAGCCGAACAAATTAAGCCGAATGCAACCGTTCACTCCCCCTCCCAGCGGGAGG
>CAIMCT010000559.1 GCA_903839535.1 uncultured Desulfobacteraceae bacterium | reverse complement strand
TTCTGCCATCGTCATTGCCTGAAAAAATTCCGCCTGGCTCTGATCAAATATCAGAAGGAGGAAGGATGTAGTGGGAATGAAGTTAGAAGCCTTTACAAAAAATTTAAAAAAGCTTTAGAAACGGCAAATGTACACAATGCTTTCTTATTTGGATGAATGCGCTTGTTAATTTGATTTGATAAAACTTATAGACCTATGCGTACAGAGCATTGGGAACTGATATTGAAGATGGCATTTTAAGGTTTTGGATCGGAATACATCCAGAATATGAGAGGCTTATTTATCACCAAAAAATGCAACGAAAACACATGACCAGGCGCTGAATCGGACAGGGCTATCGCCCTGCCGGTTAGCTTATTGTTCGCCAAAGGAACTCCATAGCGTTATTGACAGCCGACCTTTAAAATGTGTGCAATACACATCATGAAAAGTGGGGAAATAATACAATAGATTTAAGGGAGAAACAGGAGGCACAAATGGCACTTACAAGAGACTTTAAAGAAACAATAAAGAAACGGGTTGAATGTGACCCTGATTTTGCCAAGTCACTACTTCATGAAGCGATATGCCAGCGTTTGAATCAGATTATCCAGGTGGGGTAGGGCTTATGTCTGGTTCGAAAGATGGAGAATTTCGATCCTAAAATGAAAGACATATTTTTCTGTTTCATGGACGAAATTGAAGACAAAACAAGTATTATTGCGATTAGGATAGTCGATTTCTATGAGCTGAAAACGAAGAAGCAGAGGAATTGACATCCCACGCCATTACGCATGTCATTAGACCCTTTTCCTGTAATTCCCGGAAGAGCTGATTCAAGAATTAATGTTGAATTTTTTGAAAATATGGTAATATGTTGCGCATAGTTTGTTTCGAACAATTAATCAATTCTGGGGAGGTATTCATGAATATCAGCACAGGTCTGGTTCGAAAGATGGAAGATTTCGATCCTAAAATGAAAGACATACTTTTCTGTTTCATGGACGAAATAGAAGAGAAAACAAGTATTATTGCGGTTGGGCGAGGCGATTTCGATGAGCTGAAAAATGTGGTTCGTCAGCTTGCCGAGTCGCAGAATCGTACAGAGCATCGGGTTGAGGAACTTGCCGTGGCCCAGAATCGTACAGAGCATCGGCTTGAGGAACTTGCCGTGGCCCAGAATCGTACAGAGCATCAGCTTGAGGAACTTGCCGTGGCCCAGAATCGTACAGAGCATCGGCTTGAGGAACTTGCCGTGGCCCAGAATCGTACAGAGCATCGGCTTGAGGAACTTGCCGTGGCCCAGAAGCAAACTGAAATAGCCGTAACGGCGTTGGTTGTGGGTCAGGAAAAATTGCGTTCCGAGCTTGGCGGGCTCTCAATGGACGTTGGATATGGGATCGAAGACAAGATGATACCGCATTTAAGACAATTTGCATTACATGAATTTGGGATCGAGGTCACCCTGGTGGATCGTAGAAACGTGTTCTATCCCGACGGTAATCATGATGAAGTCAATCTGTATGTAGAGGGTAAAAAAGATGGTCATACCCAGTATCTGATCGGGGAGTGCAAAGCGCAGCCGGGAAAAAAGGATTTTGACAAGTTCAGCCAAGAACTCAAGCGCCTGCAAAGCGTTCTGAAAGGGGAGATAACTCCCTTTATGGTGGGATATCATTTCGCGCCGGAAGTGGAATCGTATGCCGTCGAACAATATCCTCAGATTTTGCGCTACAAAACGTTTCAAATCACTGCTTATAAACGAAGTTTCAGCCCATCACCACAGGGTTTTGGACTCCATGATGCTAACACTAAAATCCGGAAGAATCTGCAATAATGCAGACACCGTTAGTGTGCTGGGGGCGATTGATGTCGTCTGTCTGTAGCACTCCAATTATCAGGAAAAACTGAAGAGTAGTATGAAGAAAAAACGGCTATCCACATAAGCCGAGACTCTTTTAATCACAAGTACTTACGGCAGCAGCCAACCTAACCAGGCTTATATGGATAGCCGTTTTATTGACTTACGTCAGCCCATATTTTCCTTCGGCCTGAATACGACTTTTGAGACGGCGCGATAGATAAAGGAGCGTAACGCATGGTGTCAGCAGAAATTTTATGGAAAATCACAGAGAGATTGCTTCGTGAGTTTCATCCGCACCAGATTATTCTTTTTGGTTCCCAGGCGAGGGGAACAGCCGATGCGCGAAGCGACGTGGATATTCTGGTGGTCTGTCCGATTGAGAAAAACCGTCGCACTTTGATGGTGGCCATGGACAGGGCGTTGAAGGGATTGGGGATCGCAAGGGATATTGTTATACTCAGCCCTGAGGAATTTGAACGTGATCGTCATATTCCGGGAACTATTGCACGCCCTGTATTTTTGGAAGGAAAAATTCTGTATGAACAACATTGAACATGAGCGGCTACGAAAAGTCCAGAAATGGCTGTCTTACGCAGACGAAGATTTGCTTTTTGCGCAGCATGGATTGAAGTTGACTACGAGCGTTCCTTACCGACTGATCGCATATCATGCGCAGCAATGCGTTGAAAAATGTTTGAAGGCCTATCTGGTTCATAAGGCAATTGATTTTCCATACACACACAATATTTCTCGATTGTTGGAGCTATGCGCGGAGCACGCCGCATGGACGGAACAAATCGAAGAAGCAGAGGAATTGACATCCTACGCCATTACGACCCGCTATCCGGGGGAAGATGATGAGGTGACCGAGGAGGAGACATCCCGTGCGATCAGCATCGCAATCCTTGTCAAGAAGGTTATAAGCGATGTTTTGGAATTGACACTCAAACAGTAATGAGTGGCTCAATTCTGTCCCCAATAAACCTGCTATTGACGCATGTCATTAGACCCTTTTCCTGCAATTCCCGGAAGAGCTGATTCAAAAATTAATGTTGAATTATTTGAAACTATGATAGTATACTGTGCATAGTTTGTTTCGAACAATTAATCAATTCTGGGGAGGTATGCATGAATATACTGCGAACTGGCATAATCTGCGCTTTTCATAAACTCCCTCTCCCAGCGGGGGAGGGTTGGGGTGGGGGATCAAAAACGTAAAATTATGCCAGTTCGCAGTATATCAGCGCAGGTCTGGTTCGAAAGATGGAGGATTTCGATCCTAAAATGAAAGACATATTTCTCTGTTTCATGGACGAAATAGAAGAGAAAACAAGTATTATTGCGGTTGGGCGAGGCGATTTCGATGAGCTGAAAAGATGCTGCGCTGGTCTATGAACGCGGCAACGGCCCATTTGTCGAGGTCGGTTTGGATGAGCTATAAACTGCGCTTTCATGAACTCACCCTTGATGAATGGTACAAAATAGATCACAGCATAACTCGATTATCAAGTTTTTTGCGTCGAAAAAACATAAGTACTTGATTTAATAAGATATATAAAATATTCTTGTTTTTAATAAACTCAATAATATCAGCACGTTACTGAAAAACTTGATCATCGAGTATAAGAGAAATTTTAAAGAAAAAACTCGCTGAGCGCCTGAAAAGCCCTTGTATTCCTTCTGCCGCTCTGTCAGGTATGCTACAAAATCAAGCTGCGCAACACGGGGCATCGGTTGGTGTATCGTGTGGATGACAACATCGTGTTCGTGACCGTCATTGCTGTAGGCAAGCGCGACAAGCTTAAAGTCTATAAGATAGCAAAATCAAGGTTGTGAACCCATCCTCTTTCTGGTAGCGCATTGCTATTTATTGCCGATCAGTCGGCTGGTTGAACCAAACCAAAAGACATAGCCACCTACGATAGCAGTCACTTAACAACATGACCAGGATCGAAAGAAATTCAGGGTAGTATGTCGGAGTGGGCATAGTCATAAAAACAGAGACTAACTCAGTTAATGTCAGGAACAATTGTCAAAGACTGACAGCAAGAACTACAACATTGAGACAGGAGGGTGGCGATTCCTCCCCTACCATAGAGGGATAGGGGTTTCCTCGCCACTTCTTATGAATCAGCATTCTCTCTGGCTCATTATTGCTCCGATTACTTCCACAATTGGAAAGCTGTATCCTCTTGAAATTTTTCTTAGTCATGGATTATCCATTCTGCTGATATGCACTGATAAAGATGATGCGTGTGAAGCTTTGAGATCTGCAGAGGCTATTCGTACTATGCTACGCGGGATTTTAGGTGTTTAGTGCTTGAACGAAAAGTATGCCGTCGAACAATATCCTCAGATTTTGCGCTACAAAACGTTTCAAATAACTGCTTATTAACGAAGTTTCAGCCCATCACCACAGGGTTTTGGACTCCAGGACGCTAACCCTAAAATCCGGAAGAATCAGCAATGATGCAGGCACCCTTCGTGTACATTATCTTGTCTTATTTTGTCCTTGACTGAAACTGTGAATACATCTAAAATTAAAACAGAATTTAAACAAAGGAGTTTTTCTCATGTCCGATCAACCCGATTATGATTCCCCTTGGAAAGATATTCTGGAACGCTTTTTCCTCGACTTTGTCGGGTTCTTTTTTCCTGAAGTTCACGCCGGTATTGACTGGGACAGAGAATACACCTTTTTGGACAAGGAATTTCAAGAGCTTGTCAGGGATTCGGAGATGGGGCATCGGCTTGCCGATAAATTAGTCAGGGTACACACCCGTGATGGTGAACCCCTCATGGTTTTGACGCATATAGAGGTGCAGGGGACTTATGAACGTGATTTCGCAGAGCGGATATATGTTTACAATTATCGGATTTATGACAAGTTCCGCTTTCCTGTGGTGAGCCTTGCAGTGCTAACGGATGAAAGACCCAGATGGCGTCCCGCTTCCTTCGGCTACAAACGATGGGGATTTCGGCTCGAAATGGAATTTCCCATGGCCAAGCTTCTGGATTATAATGATATGGCATCGCTGGAAAACAATCCCAATCCTTTCGCCATAGTGGTTATGGCGCATTTAAAGGCGATGGAGACCCGTCATGTCCCCTATGAACGGTTTGAGTGGAAGTGGCATCTCACCATGGCGCTGTACGAGCGTGGGTACAAAAAACAGGATGTGATCCATCTTTTTCAGTTTATCGACTGGATAATGACCCTTCCCGAAGAACTGAAAAAAAGTTTCTCACAACGAATCATTGCTTATGAGGAGGAAAGAAAAATGAAATTTATCAACTGTGTAGAAGAACACTACATGGAAAAAGGCATGCTGACGGATGCCAGGGAAATGGTTGCAGAAGTGATTTCTGCAAGGTTTTCTCAAATCCCAGAAAAGATATTAAAAGCAATTTCCACCATCGAAGATCGAAATATTTTGAAAGAACTACATAAAAAAGCGGTGTTAACCCTATCACTTGAGCAGTTTGAGTCTGATTTTGAAGGCTATGCTAACTTGTCAACGCCTGCTCATTCGTTATAGCATCAGAGCCACGATGGGCTGGTTTCATAAGATCAGGCAACCGGCGGAGAGTGTATGGTGATCCGGGATTCGCTAAAATAGTGCAATAGAAAATGTATCTCGCCGTAGAGGTTCTACGGTCATTTACGTCAATGCTGCCTACACTTCACGAATGGATTCTTGCGACGGTTCTCTTTCTGGGAATCGCCGTGGGGAGAAGTTTTATCGTGAAAACGGGGAGGTGTTGCAGGCGGACGTAAATGCCGCACGAAACGTTTTAACAAGACTGTACGACTCAGAGATAAGCCGATGGCTACCATGTAAAAATGTTAAAGCCATATTGCTAAAACGAACCAGTGCCAATCGGTTGAAACTGTTCAACCAGGATTCCAGTTGCAGGTTCCAAAACCTATCAACGGAAAGCGAATGACTTAATGCGTATGTTTGCGTACAAAATTAAGAGCAGATAGGAAAAACCAGGCCTGATTTCTGATTTATCCATAGATGCAATGAATCAGCATTCTCCCTGGCTCATTATTGCTCCGATTACTTCCACAATTGGAAAGCTGTATCCTTTTGAAATTTTTCTTAGTCATGGATTATCCATTCTGCTGGAAAGAAAACGTTTTGCCAGTAAAAATTGTTTTGTCAAAATATCGTTTGAAATGTTACAATTTTTGTTGATGACTCCTGTTTTGCTTCCGGTGTTTTAGGGAAAATCGCTTAGTCCAGACGATGAATCATGACACACAATCAGCAGATAAATGCGGTTGCAGTACGATTTTGGGAACAGGTTTTTTAAATATCATTATGGTTGCTTTCCAGCGTATTGCTGATATAATTGTCTTTTAATGCATATTTCGGTATGTGAATTGCTTGTATATTTCCAGCCGTAAGCGGGTTTATTTGGTGTTGGATTCATCTTTTGGCAAAAATGTTGAATATGACTGCTTTTGAATTGGCGGATTGATGGATTTATTGAATATGCGAAAAGATAAGGGGTTTACACTGGTTGAGATGATGGTGGTGATTGCGATTATGGCTATCGTATCGGCCATTGCTGTCCCCAATTTTTATTCTTATGCTGCAGGGATGAAATTGCGTAGTGCCAGTCGGGATTTGTATTCCACTCTTCAGAGTACCCGGATGAAGGCTATCCGGCAGAATACCCGTTGGGCGGTTCAGTTTAATGCCCCTACACCTACAAACTATCGAGTTATAGATTGCGGGATAGATAATATTTGTGTCAGTGATGATGACAGCTTAAAGATACCTACCATGATGTCGCAGTATGCCGGAGTCAATATGACAAGTTTTCCAGGCATAGTGGAATTCTATCCTGACGGCACGAGCAGCGGCGGAATAATTAACTTCGGAAATTCCACGGGACACACATCCCAGGTTGAGGTTTTAATTTCAGGCAGAATAAAATCATCATAGATGATCGGGCAGGATAATACGGATGGTCACAATGCAAACTTGTCCCAATGAAAATGGATTCACGCTGATCGAAACCTTGATGGCGATAGCAATCATGGCCATTGGGTTGTTGGGGCTGGCAGCGCTTCAGACAACAGCCATCTCTGGAGCTGCCAAGGCCAACAAGCAATCAATGGCGGTTTCGCTGGCGGAAGATCAAATCGAGACTTACAAGAATATACCTTACGACAGTGTTCCGTCAGCTCCTTCAACTGCAACTGGAACAGACCTATCTTCCTGGGGCATTTTCACGCGAACTACCGCCGTACAAGACGGAGTGCCGGTTCCTGGCTCCAAGACCATCACCGTAACCGTTTCCTGGCCGGATAAAGTCCCAAGATCCGTCGTGTTTCAAACCATTATCGCTCAAACAGGAACTTAGCGTGAAAAAGATTCTCCAAATACGATCTGATTCCGGGTTTACACTTATTGAACTGCTGGTCGCCATCGCCGTTTCCGGAATTGTCTTGGCCGGATTGGTACAAGTGTTCTCGATCGCCAACCGATCCTACACGCATCAGGATGAAATGGCCACCCTGCAGCAGAACCTTCGCGTAGCCAAAATGAATCTTGAGCGGGATATCCGAATGGCTGGATGCGGGTTTGGAAGCGCCTTTTTCAACCAAGAAGGTAATCCGGTCTTTCCGCTGGTCAATACCAACGGTGGTGCTGCCGGTTCCGACTCGCTGATCATCTCGTATGTGGATTATGACGACCCCTGCAATGAGGCATTGCCACAGTGGACAACGACAGTGATGTCGCCATGTCCATGTCCGGATACATGGACTACTGGTGTTCCATGCGCAGTAGCACCACCGTTTTTTGCGGTTTATACCCGAGCTGTTGATCTCCATTTTCCAACGATACTCAGATCCGATGTTTGTACTGTTTCAAACGTGACAGGCGTAAGCACGTTGCAATGCTCTGGAATGATTATCCCGCCAAACAGCTCAATCAAATTTTTCAGCGCAACGCAGCTTATTACGGTAACCTATAGTTTTGACAGCGCAAGTCGCACACTGATGCGAAAACAGCAGCCAGCCGACGTGGTGCCCCTTGCGATTGCCGAGGGTATTGAAGACTTTCAGCTTGCTTTTGGACTGGATACCACGGTACCTGCTGACGGTATCGTGGATAGCTGGATTAACGATGTGGTTATGGATAATATTCAGATGTCTCAGGTCCGCCAGATACGGATCACCATCTTGGGTAGAAGCAGCCGTACGCTGCCAGGACAGTTGCCAAATACCCGACCTCCTATTGAGGATCATGTTGTCGGAACAGTTTCCGAGAAATACCTTCGCCAACTCATTCAGTTTGAGATAAAACCTCGAAATATTAAAGGATAGTCCCAATGTTATTGAAGGTAGGCTGTCAACAAACTCGATATATGCATCCGTACATGGGGTAATTGATGATCAAGCAATGCTGCAAAAAAATGATGAGGCCTGTGAGTAACGAAAGCGGTTTCACGATGATTGTTGCGCTCATATTTCTGATGCTCTTGACCATCATTGGCACAACAGCTATCAATACCTCGACGACGGAAACCATGCTCTCTTCGGCGGAAGAAGTAAAACGTACCACGTTTTACGCCGCCGAATCCGGTGTTGAACATGCAACCGCAATGCTGCGAAGCCTATTCGTTGCACTGAATCAAACCGAGATACAGACAGCGTTGGCTTCGGGACAAGTTCCTCAACCCAGATGGAATTTTGCGTTAAATGGTAACGTGATCGGAACGGCAGCAAGCACACAGCCAGCGCCCGGATCACAATGGATGGCAAAATTTAACGCCGGAGCTCCTTGGATTGTGAATGCGAATCTGGGAAATGGTTATACATATAATGTTAGGGTCTGGAACAATGCTGATACACCGCCTACAACCGGTGTGCCTGCACAAACCGACACGGACGGCCTCATCGTTGTCGGCGCGATCGCTACAGGCCCCCGTAGTTCCCGCGCCGCCATCGAGGTCGTTCTGAATGGCGGCATCGATCAATCCACATCGACCTCCGCTTACACAGCCCAGGCGGGGGCTGGTGCTGGGAAAAATTATAATGCGTCCGATGTTGCTGCGATATCCGGAGCCAATTTAGGGGGAATGGCCTCCAATACGAACCTGAAGTGATGACAACTTATTCGCGAAGTCATTAGAGAGTGACGAGTGTTTTGATCAAAAGCGTTTTGACGACCATTTGGATGCAATCATCAAGATATTTATTAATTTAACCGTGCAGGGAGGATTCAAGCCATGTTACCCGTACCGTATGCGAACAATGCAATGAAATGGATGGCAAGGGGATTGTTTCTGGTGCTGGCATCCTTTCTGTTGTTGCCTTTTACTGTAAACGCAACTACAACTACCACTACTCACCCTACAACTACAACTACCACTACCACTACCACTACAACTACCACTACTCACCCTACAACTACAACTACCACTACTCACCCTACAACTACAACTACCACTACCACTACAACTACCACTACCACTACAACTACACTGCCTCCTACCTATACCATTTCAGCCAGTGTTTCTGGCGCAGGAGGAACAATCAGCCCGGCATCTGCAACAGTCACTCGCGGTAACAGCCAGACCTATACCCTAACCCCCAATGCCTGTATGAGAGTGAATACAGTCACTGACAATGGAAACCCGGTTACTGTAACAGGGAATACATTTACCATTAGCAACATTACAGCAAACCATACCATTGTAGCTACATTCACAACAGCAACCAGTGCTTACACCCTTACTGCCAACGCTGGATCAAACGGAGCCATTACCCCGGCATCTGCAACAGTAGCTTGCGGCAGCAGCAAGGAATTTACCATTACCCCCAGTGCGGGCTATACCGTGGCAAGCGCCTCCGTGGATGGAACCGCCGTTACCATACCGGCTATAGGCGGTTCATATACCTTCACTAATGTTACAGCAAACCATACCATTGCAGCAACTTTTACGCTGCAATCATTTACGATTACCGCGAGCGCCGGAGCCGGGGGAACCATTTCCCCATCAGGCACAGTTGCGGTGAACTATGGCGATATTCCGACATTTACTTTGACCCCAAGCACGGGATATTCTGTGGATAAGGTCCAAGTTGACAGCAGCTACATCAGTATGACCGGCAATAGCTATCAATTTCCTCCGGTCAACGCCAACCATACCATCCATGCGCTGTTCAAAGTTACCCCACCCCCCGGAGGCGGAGGCGGTTCGGGCGGGTCTTCCTTTATCTCCGGCTGTGCGGCCAGCACCTATACCGGCTACAGCGGCGGGTTTAATGCGGCTGATTTCAGTATGGCCAACACTTCTGTAAGTAGCGGTCAAATTGTGCTTCTGACTGGTGCCCAGGCGATCAATCCGAACAGCATCGTTATCCCTTATACCCAGGAGGTTTATGTAAATTTTGTTTATGTGAATGCGTGTTATATATCCGACATGGGCTGGTTGCTTTATTCGGATTGCGTGGATACAAATGGAAATTTTTTAGGATGGGATAATATTCCCCTTGCCAAGAGGCATCCGATATTTATCAAGATTACAGATAGCCCCTGTGGTCCGGACGGTGACGGTATTTTTGATAGCGGGTATGGAAACGGGAGCTTTCCTACCTCAAGCGAGTCCGCTCTGTCAACCTATGTTGACGGTACCGGATACTTGTTTAAAGTTGATGGAGATGGGGCTGAGACCCCCAAGGACATGAAAAAGTCCCTGGGTGTCATCTCCGGAGGCAGTGAAATCGTATTTTTTCTGAGCTCAAACTCACGCTGGAATGCGGCTAATAATGCGGCTAATGTTTTTTTTACCAAGCAAGCCTGGAACCCGGACACCTTCACTACCTGCGCCTCATCATTTACCAAGCATTTCAATTTGGCTCTGGCTAATGCCGGCGTAGCAAACTGTAGCGCCGCCACTATATACGGCTGGTTGGATACAAATGCATTAACCAGGATAAATGCCAATTTTGGGATTACATTTACCAATCCCACTCCTGTCAACATTTCGCTTACCGTAAATCAGAAATTTCCTCATGTAATTGCTGCTGCTCCTCCCAGTGATCCCAACCAGTGGATACTTGCCTATGAAGACTTTCCGTTTGGCGGAGATTACGATATTAACGACCTGGTTTTCCGGATCGAACGACAGACCGGCGGCAGCGCCCAGCTTCAATCCGCCAATGCCATCACATCCCTGGATCCGAATGCATATTTTACCTCCGTAACATTGGAAGTTTACGACAACATGCCCTGTTCAGGAAAAACCAACATCACTTACTACCTGTCTATTGATGGCGGACTTACATGGACGGAAGTTGCAACCTGGGATGTGATCAAGTCCTTTACGGGTTCATCCGTCGGCAGTGTTGTGAGCAACTGGACTCCCGGAAGTCCGGCCATGACCTACCGGCTGAGAACCGTGGATTTTTCCGGACACTCGACGGCCGGAAATAATCTTCTCTGGAAAGCGCAAATGACCAGCACAGATGAAAATTGCGCGCCGGTAATCATAAATGCAGCCCTCAGCGGCAGCATGGCCAGCCACAGTTCTTTTTCCAGAGCTTCACCCAGCGTCCAAACCAATGTGATATATTCCGGCAGCTATGAAACCCCGGACGCTGGATGGACTGACAAATCGTTTCGGGGGCATTTGTTTGCTTCCAGGCTTTATGATCCAGCAGTTCCAGGTTCTCAGAATATTCAGGCCCTTTGGGATGCAGGAGCGGTGTTGAATGCCATGTCACCTGCCAGCCGTACAATTTTCTATCCCGATATCACCATGCACACTGTGACCCATGAGGTTATAGGAACAGGAGATGGCGCCACAAAACAGTTTTCCGGGGCCATTGCCAATCATCCCATTTCAGCAACTACCGTATTGATTACGGATCAGACTGAAAAATTTGTTGACAAGCATACGGATGCCCTGGTGGGTGATTTTGGCGGTACCGGTGCCATTAACCGGTTTACCGGCGCTTATCATTTGACATTTAACAATCCGCCTGGCAGCGGAGTTCCGGTTGTGGCGCAATATACCTATTACACTGCCGCCAGCGCCCTGAAACCTTTTACATCCGCCAACGTTACCAACACCATGCTGGGGCTGAACAACTCATCCTACACAGACGGTACCGGTACGCACTACAACTATGATCTGAATAAAGACGGCGCTTTTACCGTTGCAGACGGTGCATGGCTGGTCAACTGGGTGTGCGGATACAAGGATGGGGCCAGCACAAAAAAGGAGTGGCTCCTGGGCCAGATAGACCATTCGGTGCCTGCGCTTGAAACACCGCCTGGAACGCCTGCCTGGTATTACGGCACTGCCGTAACAAAGGATGAGCGCACTGCTTTTGATAATTTTGTCACTGCAAATTGGGAACGTCCCTCTTTGGTTTATGTGGGATCAAGAGATGGAATGCTTCATGCCTTTGACGCCGGACAGTTTCGATGGGGATACATGAATGGAGATGTTTTCAAATGGGGAGATAACCCTGCAACCACAGACATCAATGAATATCGCGGCTATTTCAAGTGGACGGGCGGTACATCCAGCACCGCCGATTATGGAACTGGCACAGAGAAATGGGCATTTATTCCAGCCAACCTGATATCTCGGTTCAAAAACAATCTGTTGTCCGCCGATGACCAATCTTATGTAGATGCATCCCCGGCTATTAGCGATGTTGAAATAGGCGGCGCCTGGAAAACGGTTCTGCTTTCCGCTGAAGGAAACGGCGGGGATACGGTGTTTTGCCTGGATGTTACCACTCCTTACAGTCCAACATTTTTATGGGAGTTTGCCGATCCGGAACTATTCCGAAGTCGGTCGTCACCTGCTGTCGCCGTTATCGGACGGACTGTGTATAATGGAGCCAAAACTTGGGTGGCATTTTTCGTATCAGGCAAAACGTATGATAACACACTGTATCCATCAATCTACATAATTGATGTGGCTACTGGAAATCTTCTCAAGAGAGTTTTGCTGGATTCTGAACCTCTCGGCGTTGGTGGCGTTCCCAGCGGTCAGCCTGCTGTTGTGGATTCTGACGGAAACGGCTATATAGATAGGCTATACATTGGTACGGACAAAGGCTATTTATACAAGGTTAACATTCCGGATGATCCCAGCAGTGGCAGTGGCGACATTACCAACTGTGTAATCAACAGGGATATTTCCGATAATTTCGGCAACAGCATTGCTTCAAATCAACAATATCACCCTATTTATGCATCACCTGCGGTTGTGGTTCAAAACACCTATTCTACTGCAGGTGATATACAATATAAAATTAAAATTCTGTTTGGAACCAGCGACAGTCCCTACTACGATGAAAACATCAATATAGCCAACACCACATATCATTTTTTTGCTTATGTGGATACTGCTCCTAAGGGGGATTGCAGTTCCAACAACGTTAATCTGGACTGGTTGTATGCGCTGCCGTCAGGCCAACGGATTTTTGCATCAGCGTTTGCGGCAGCGGGCAGTATTTATTTCGGCACTGCAACTTCTGAAACTGAAGATCCGTGTTCAGGCGCTGGAGATCCAGCATCCAACAGCGGCAAATTATATGCCATGGATATCACACCAACTGGATCGCCTACACCAAAGTTCACCTTAGACGGAACCAATATTCTTTCGCCACCGGTAGTGGATGATCAACATCTCTATGTCAAAACAATTGGAAACGGAATGATGGCAACACCTGGTCCCTATAATAATCCGGTTGTCATGGGCGGGCTTGTGCAAACTACGGTTTCAACCTGGCGAGAGATTTTTGGCAAAGATCAATCGTTGGTCCCAGCACCATAAGCAATGGGAGGTCGGTCCATGTCAACTTTAGACATGAAGGCTTAGTGAAAAAATATAAAAGACGAGAACAGAAAGCCCCTCTCTTGGTCAGTTGTGGGGTTTTCTGTCACGAAGCCATTTTGGTTTATGGGAGTATTCTGAAATGAAACGTTTTGTTTTTGTAGCAATGATGGGAGTATTCCTTTCGTCGCATCCGGTTCTGGCGGAGATGTACCGCTACAAAGATGCCAACGGTGTGGCCCGCTTTACGGACAATCTTGCCGATGTTCCGGAAAAACAGCGGGCGGGTATGTCTGTTTATGAAAACGCGCCCACCCCTGCTGCGCCTTCAGCTACTGAACAACCCTCTGCCCAAAACACCCCGAGCGGTCAGAACCTGAAGGCGCCTGAAAAACTTCCAAGCGACGATTCTGCTACAATCTCCTCACAATTAGAGGAACTTCCAAATGATCCCTCCCGAATTGATAAGCTTCTTAAAATCAAAACCGCCCTGGATGAAGAAAATGCTCAGTTCATGAAAGAGTCGCTGGCCCTTTCCGAAGCCCAGAAAACCCTTTCTGGGAGTGCCGCCATCAATGCCTATAGTGATAAAGTCAACGCCCTGAATGCGCGGGTTGATGACTATGAAAAGCGACGGCTCACCTTTCAAAAAGAAGCGGATGCTTTCGATGCCGCTCTTAAAAAACGGCTGGCCCCGCCGCCTCCTCCATCTCCCAAACCGTTATCCCCATAAACCCAGCCTGGATACCGTGCAGAAGTAAATACCTTGCATTGACTATCAATGCCGCTTGCTTCAATGATTCTCTATTTTTATGCAAAAGAGGGAGAAACTAAAAAAGGCCGGTAATTCGAGCTTTAATTATTTTGGAAAAAAGTGGTCATAGCGATGCCATTTCAAGATCACGAATACCAACAAAAGTCGTTGTGTCATCTACCATTGGCGGTTCATCCAAAAGACAGGCCCCGATGGCTTCCTGGATATTTTCTATTGCTTCGCTAATGGTTCTTCCATAGCTTCTGCAAGACTTTAAAACAGGACATTCAACGATATATACGCCATCCTTGTCCTGCTCAATAATAACCGGATAATGTTTTTTCATACGGTAACTCCTTAAACGTGATCTCAGCGATATTTATGGATGCAAAATGCCAAATTGACAATTGAATTGCTGATTCATGACCGTTTACTTTGCCATCCCTATTTTGACTTTTTACGAGTCTGTCAACCTTATGTCAATTATATTAATCAGAACATTATGTTAAGAGATAAGAAAATTGGGCATCCTTCAAGTTCCGGTTGACAATTGCATTTTTAGCCGGTCTGTGGTAATGGTCTCGCATGAACGCTAACGAAACAGATACCAGATATAATCTATGGCATAAACTGCTGGGAAAGATTTTTGAAGAACTGCTTACGCCGGTGAATATCACGGTAAAAACCGGGTTCCCAGTCATGGCCGGATCACCAGAAGCCGATGTACTTCTGATCCGACGG
>CAIMCT010000558.1 GCA_903839535.1 uncultured Desulfobacteraceae bacterium | reverse complement strand
TTGAGCCATGAAGGGGCGTATTTATATTTCAAGATAGGGCATCGCCATGGGTTGGCCGTACATCCAGCCTCTGGGATCGCCGCACTCCAGTGCGGCTCTTGTTTTGTCGTCATAATTGCCGCACTGGGGTGCGGCGATCCCGGGATGGCTCCAATCATTCGGCTTGGCTGATTTGCTTCCCCATGCGGTGCTGAAACAGATGCAGGTATGCTTGAGAACGGATAAATTTAGCCGACATAAGAGCGCGGGTTTCTTATTCCAATTTTCACAAATTCATGCAGTCCGCAGTACATCATGCAGGTTATGGTCAAGTTTGGGTGTAAACAATCGAAAATATTCAGATGGCAGCCTGAAAATATCCGAGAATTCCGTGCTGTATTGCCATTTCGCAGCGCCGTGATACACCACGACCGGTATGACAATGGGTAGATATCCATCATACTGCTCCTTGTTTTTTACCCATTTGGACCACAATATATAACGTTCGGCACCAAAGTGGCTGCAATCACTTTCACGCTGTACCGTGTTTACCTCCAACCAGTTGTCGAATCTCCTAAATGCCGCATGATGTCAAGATGGCGTTCGTGATTCTTAACAGCCTGTCCGGATACTGAATTTCGCGGATTGACATCATCAGCAATAATGCATCATCTCCGAACTTAAGACTCAGTCTCAGCCCAATGTATTCTATTCTTCCCTCAACTTTCCCCTCACCCAATCCCCGTCGATATCCAATTCGTTCCACACTGCTGATATATGGCATTTTCCCTTCCTCCTCAATTTTGTTAATTTCAACCCAGAGCTTGTCTTCCAAATCGTTGGGCAACCAGAATATCCAGTCGATGAAATGAAACAGTTCAATGACTTAATTCAGGCTCCATCCCCTGATGTAAAGGCTTCTGTGAACCGCAGCTTGCTTTCGAACCGCATAAATGCGTTCTTCCGTGTCTGCTGTGTTTCAAGATGAGCCAGGGTCGCCAAGGCAAAAGGATTGTCCGATGTTTCCAGCATTTTACTTTGATTCCGGTAATCGGTCAGTTTGACCACTGTATTTCGGTATCAAAGTGGCTGCAATATCCTGTCAACTACCCGATTGAATTCCTGCATGCTCTCAGTCTTCAATGCCTGGCGGAACAGTCCTTTCAGAGTTTCCGTGGATTCAATTATTTTGACTTTTCCGGCCAGTACCGGATGAATTACACCAAACCGTTCCTGGAGGAGTTCCTGAATCATGCTTTGTATTCCTTTTGCTTCTCCTTTTGCTTCTCCTTTTGCTTCTCTTGCTTCTGCTCTTGCTTCTCCAATCTGGATGCCCTGTTTCTTACCTTCCTGTCTCAATTGATCTGCTGTTGTTTCCACGGTTTCATCTCCTTTAGGCAGACTTTTTACGGCCTCTTTTATTTCATCCAAACTTACCTTGCCGACACTTAATATGTATTTGATGATAATTGGCTAATATTCGGTTATCCGATCTTTGTCTTTCAGTTCATTCAGCAGGGACAGAATTTCCGGTAGTTTGTGACTCAACTCCGGCCTGTAAATATATTTCAGCAGCATCAAAACAATTTGAACATCGACTGATGCTTTGAAAGATTCCTCATCGACATGGGATATATCGTGCAGGATATAGTTAAATTTGGGTGTAAACAATCGAAAATCTTCAGATGGCAGCCTGAACATATCCGAGAATTCCGTGCTGAACTGCCATTTCGCAGCGCCATGATACACCACGATCGGTATGACAATGGGCAGATATCCATCGTACTGCTCCTTGTTTTTTACCCATTTAGAACACTTCGAAACCATGTATTTCAGTACCTGAAGACGAACCAGCTTGTCCAGTCCGCTTTTATGCTCAAACAGAATATAAATATCAGACAGTTGGCCATCGGTTAACTGAACAGTGGCGACGACATCGGAAAAACACTCTTTTAAGTGGTCATCCACATAACCCTCAGTGTCCACTTCCAGAGTATCCATATCCATTAGTGA
>CAIMCT010000557.1 GCA_903839535.1 uncultured Desulfobacteraceae bacterium | reverse complement strand
GGGGGAGGGTTGGGGTGGGGGACCAAAAACGTAAAATTATACCAGTTCGCAGTATAAAGGTCCGATCATTTTTGCGTGTAGAACTCGACAATATTTCGATAATAATGCGTGGTGACTCGGTGCAATACGAATCGTTATCATCATTGCTACAAACCACAACCACGTCAGGATAAAAATATTTGCTGTCGATATGGACTTTAATGTCTGAGCTGAACACTTCGCACGGTGTATTATCAAAATGTTCACTGAATCGCCTTGATAGCATAGTGACAATACGCTGGTGATTTTTACTCGCACCAGCCATCGCATAGACTTCGCCATCAATGTACTCATGTTTAATCGTGCCGACTTTTTCTCCCTCGAGGTAGTCCTGTTCGCTGATGTAGCCAATACCGCAGTTGGGTAAAGTCATCACAGAAATATTTGTCCGGCCAAGTCTTTCGTCGCTTCCGCCGTTACGACTATATTTCACTAATTTCTTTCATCGCCATTTCGTAGCAATCAGGGCAAATTCCATGACTGAATAATGCTTCAGAATGCTCGCTAATGTATGTTTCCAATTGTTTCCAACTTTGTTGATCGTCCCTGATCTTTTTACAGTATGCGCAGATTGGAATTGTTCCTTCCAACCTCTTGATTCGCGCCAATGCTGCCTCCAAGTCTTCTTTTTGCTTGATCAGGAGGTCCCTCTGTTCCCTTAAAAGATCATTACGTTCCTTCGATTCAATATGGTTTTTTACACGCAGTCTGAGAAGATCCAAATCTACCGGCTTTGTCAGATAGTCAATTCCACCGGCTTCCAGCCCTTGATGTGCTCCCTCCTGGGTGTCCAGAGCGGTCAGGAAAATTACCGGAATATCTTTAAAAGATGGATCAGCCTTGATGGACGAACAAACATCATAACCGCTTAAGCCAGGCATCATAACGTCCAGAATAACAAGACCCGGTTTTTGCTCTTTAATCAGTCTGATAGCATCGAATCCGTTCTGAGCCTGGATAATTTCATAGTCGTCCTTTAACGCGGACGATAGAACCTGAATGTTGATTAGCTCATCATCCACAAGTAATATTCTGTAATGTCTTGCCATTATTATCCTCCAAAGCGAAACGGATTCAAAATAAAACAACAACCCTTTTTATTTCATCAATGACTTCAAATAATTCCAAAGGTTTAGATATATACCCGTCAAAACCCTCTGCCAGGAAGCGTTCTTTATCTCCACGCAGCGCATAGGCAGTAAGAGCAATAACCGGCTGATGACGTGGTGTGCCTTGCTCTTTTCTGCGAATTTCAATAATCGCCTCTTCACCATTCATAACTGGCATATTGATATCCATCAAAACTAAGTCAAATTTTTCTCGTTCCAATGCAGAAAGGCATTCCATGCCATTCCCTACCACTACAACCTCATGCCCTTGCACACCAAGAAGTGCGACTCCTACTTTCACGTTAATTGAATGATCTTCTACCAAAAGTATCCGCAATGGAGGACCCCTCCAGATTGGAATAGGCATACTGGTAGTTTGATCTGGAGGAACGTCCTTCTGAACGATAGTAAACGGTAGGATGACTTTGAAACAACTGCCAACCCCTGGCGCACTTTCCACATTAACTTTTCCGTTCATAAGCTCTGCCAAACGGCGACAAATAGTCAGCCCTAAACCGGTACCGCCAAATCTTCGGGTAATGGTGCCATCTTCCTGAGTAAAGGGATCAAAGATGCTTTCAATGGCGCTGCCCGATATGCCATTGCCAGTATCTGTTACCGAAATTTGAACAACTACGGTAGTATCAAATAGCTTCTGCACCTGTGCTGAAATAGTTATACCTCCCTGCTGCGTAAACTTGACAGCATTGGTCAGCAGATTGAGAAGGATTTGCTTAACCCGCAGTTGGTCGCCCAAAATAATATTCGGGAGATTCTCATCAATGACCACATCCAAAGTAAGCTTTTTGTTAAATATGATCGATTTCTGAGTCAGAACAACATCATTTATGCATTGTTTCAGAACAAACTCCTCCGGTACGCTCATTATCTTACCGGCTTCAATCTTTGAGAGATCAAGGATATCGTTGATGAGAGTCAACAGGTTTTTTCCCGACACTTCAAGAGCATTAACATACTCTTTCTGTTCTGTGCTCAGATCCGTCATTTCAAGAAGCTGAGTCATCCCAATGACACCGTTCATTGGAGTACGGATTTCATGACTCATGTTGGCAAGGAACTCGCTCTTGGCAATGTTGGCGGCCTCTGCGACGGCTTTTGCCAAGTGTAATTCCTCTTCCACCCGTTTGCGCTCGGACAGGTCAATTAACTGCATCAGCAGAATATCGGTGCCATTAGAGTACGTCGGCAGAATTCGACACTCAATCAAAACCCTCTTGCCGAAAGAGCTGACTATGTCAATTTCAAGCAGCTTTGGATGTCTTTCCTGTAAGGCGGCCAGGCAAACATCGAGCAATCCGGATTGTTGCCATGAGGTAATATTGTGGAAGTTCTGCGCCATCAGTGCTTCCCTTGTTGCGCCAACGAGGGTGATATATGCATCATTCACCAGAATACATTGGCCGCTTGCGGCGTACACTCCCATCGGCAAGGGTGAGTTAAGCAGAATCGTCTTGTTGAAATCGAGTGCATCGGAAAGAGCATGAGTACGCTCGGAGACCTTGCGTTCGAGGGATTGATAGAGCCTGACATTCTCGATGGAGATCGCCAGTTGTCCGCAAAGCATGGAGATACTCTCTACCTGGGCGGCCGTGAATGCGGCCCGAAACAGCCGATTCTCGAGCGTAATGAAAGCGCTGACGCGACCGCGTACCAGGACAGGCAAAGCCAGCAGGGAACACATCGGCATGTCTGCAAAATGGCGTTCGGTAGAAAAACGGCTATCGATCACCGCATCATCAGATACCAGTGGTTTGAGCATTTTCAGACCCAGTCGCACAACGCCGGCGGGAATGATCAGCCGCTCCTCAGCCTCGTGCATTGTCATGCGTTCCAACGCCTTGCCGTTACACGTCCCGCCCTCCAGATTCCAGCACCCGGTCTCGTCGCAAAGGAGAAGGTGCGTGTCTGTCGCACCAATCAACTGGCCCAGCAGTTCCACTACCCGGGTCACCAATCGTGGTTGGGAGATTTCAGAGGCCAGCGCCTGCGAGGCGCGCAGGAGGGCTTCATGGTCAAGAGCGTCGCCATGCCTTCCGCTGGAATTGTTTTTACGGCCGGCATCCACAAATGGAAGCTCGTCCTGCATTGCACATGCTTTGCCAATGGCGCCCCATTCCCAATAGAGATCGTGGGCGCGTGTCAACAACGGGCGACCGGCGTGCTCCATTTCGCGGCGCATACAGAATTGTCCGGCCAGCTCGGAAATCAGTGCATTTTGCCAGGGTCGTTGGTGTGCCTGTGCTTTTCGCAGAGCCTGTTCGAAGGCCTGGAAAGCCGCCCATGGATCGTCGAGAATATCAAGTCGCTCCGCTTCAATCAAGTCGTGGAGGTGGCTGAAATTCATGGGCGCATCAGCGGCCCGTGCGGCCAGCCATGCCTGGTTTTCGACGATTTGTTCCATCAAAGCGGGGCGTTCGGTAATCGTAGCATCCCGATATTGCCTGATGAGCGCCAACGAATGCAGAAGGTTGGCCAGGGCTGTCACATAAAAACCGATGATATGGGGCGTGAGTTTAACACCCGCCTCGGCATGAGTGATCAGTGCGGCTTTCTCACCAAACATGCAGGCGGCCAGCGCCCTGTAGATGTGGAAATGGCACAGCGCCATCGGATTTCCCCGAGCGGCGAGCAGATGAGCCTGTTCATTGAAATCGGCATCGTCAAAGCTGCCTGGTCGTATGGTCCTGCCTTCCAGTGCGCGTACCAGTTGTCTGTATGTGAGATAAGTCTGCTCGCCATGCTGGTTCCCGTTTTTTCGACTGAAGGTGAGCGCGGCCGCAACCTCCGCGTTCATCTCCGTTAGATGTGCGCAGGTGTCCAGAAGCGCGGTCTGCGAAGTGAAGAATGTATAACAGCACATTTCCAGTTCCCCGGAACGCAACAGCCCATCGAACGCGGCATGGGCATGCACCAGATCTTCCCCCAGCGGTTGAAACCAATGGCTGTTGAACAGACCGAACACATGCTGCGTTCGAGCTGTTTCTATGCCGTGATCGCGTGCCAATCCGGCTGCCAGCGAAGCGCAGGCGGTGCGGTAACCGGTCGCGTAGTCGTTGCGTTGCGTTATTGTGGAGTAAATCAAATATCCCGCAGGAAAAAGCACAGAAGGACAGAAACCATTCTCGATCCACAAGCGAACGAGTCGCATCTGCAACCAGCGCGACAATGTTGGCAGGCAAAAAAAAGTAGCCGGTCCCAGGCCATTCATGAGTTTTGCGGCGCCAAGAAGACCTTCGTCTACCAGAGTCGGGCTGTTTGGCAGTCGCTCCAGAGCACCGTTGTCGATTTGATTGTAGAACAAATTCATCTCGTGCTCTATTTCGTCGACCAAATCTCCGGACGGCGCAGCCATGCCAAGACGTTCAAGTAATACGCAACCGAGCCTGGCGGCATCATCGTAACGGGTTCGATTGGACAGACTGATAATCTGCAGGCAGGCAGAATCAACCAGGCGCAAAGGTGATTCGGTATGGGTCGCAAGCAGGTTATAGACCTCATCTGCTTCGACGTTGCGGGATTGGCTGAAAAGCGCCAAATGCAGTTCGACATGGAAGATGAACGCTGCCGTGTGATCGTTCCGCCATGGATCCTGTGGTAACAGCTCAATCCCCTGGTGCAGGAGACGTTCTGCGGTTGCAAATGAACCTGCAAGGCGGGCCTTCACAGCCGCGTCGAAAAACAATCGGCGTGCATCTTTGCGCTCTTCGGCTGAGACGATCAATGGCGTGGCGGCGGCATAATGTTCAGCAGCGCTGGATTGAAAAGTCGGATTATCACCGGCCTGGGCGAACCGACGGGCCATTGCCAGATGTAATCGACATAACCATGGGTCATCGCGCAGGCGGTAAACCGCCTGTTGCATTCGGTCGTGGCAAAATCGGAGCGGGGTTCCGGGGTCGGCATTATAAAATGCAAGCGAGGAAAGTGTGACGAGAATTCCGCGTTCCAGAACAGGCACAAGCCGATCGGCGAGTTGCCTCAGATTGTCGCCGGTGGCAAGCGCCAGAAGACCAAGTGTGCAGGCGCTGCCCATGCATGCGGCTGAGACCATAACCTCGGTGGTGGCGTTTTCCCATTCAGCGAGGCGTTCGACGAGAAAATCCACAACATTGGCGCTGGCAGACTGTTTTGAAATTGCGGCTGCGTCCCATTGCCATTGTCCTCGCTCTGTGTCGGGCCACAGGCTTTTTTCACGAAAGAGGGCATCGAGAAACTGGATCGTAAAAAACGGATTTCCGCCGGTCCTGGCAAACAAAGCGGCGGCTAACTCCCGCACCGCGTTCGGCGGATTATGCAACATGTCAGCGAGCAATGAGTTGAGATCGCCGACCGTCAGGCTCGACAAAGTCAAAACCTGAACCGGTTTTCCCGTAGAAGCAGGCCTACGCAACAACCGCAACAGGGGATGTGCATCATCGACCTCGTTATCACGATAGGCGCCAATCAATAGCAGACCATCGGCCGTGGTTTCCTCCAGCAGAGCGCTGATGAAGTCAAGCGATGGCTGATCAGCCCATTGAAGGTCGTCGAGAAACAGAACCAGCGGATGGGTCGGTGTAGCGACCTGCCGCAGGAGAGCTACGAGCAGAGTTCGCAAGCGGACGAGCGCTTCGATGGGCCCGAGTTCTGGTGCGGGTGCCTGGGGGCCAAGCAGTGCCGCCAGTTCGGGGATGATCTCAAATAACGCGCCGACATCAGGACCGATTCCGGACAGGATTTTTTGACGCCATCGCTCAACAACCGCCTCGGGTTCGGCGAGAAGTAACTGGCACAATTGGTGCATGCTTTGCATCGGGGCCAGGAAGGGGCGATCGTGCTGGAATTGTTCAAATTTGCCGCTTATGAACAGGCCCCGGCTAAGGGTAACGGGACGATGGATTTCGTGAATCAGGGCCGTCTTGCCGACTCCGGAATATCCGGCTACGAAAAGCCCTCGAACGCAGCCTTCGGCCACGCTTGCAAACGCTGCCAGCAACGTTGCCAGTTCATTGTCGCGGCCATATAAGCGGCGAGGCGGTCGAGGCGAAAGGGGAATATCTCGTTCTTTCAACCGCACCTGATCGAGCGGTTCATTCACGGTCAGGGCTTTACGCAATTGTCGCAGATCATAGGCAAGGCTTGCCGCGCTCTGGTAGCGATCATCCGGTGTCTTGGCCAGGAGCATCAGAATCAGTTCGGATACACGGAGCGGCAACCACGGCGCCCGTTCTCGTGGCGGAATCGGAGAGCGAGCCAGATGGGCGTGGATAAGACTGAGGGTATCAGTCTCGTCGAATGGCGGGGCGCCGGTCGCAAGCGCGTAAAGAGTTGCACCAAGAGAATAGAGATCGGTGCGGTAATCGACCGAACGATTCATTCGGCCGGTCTGTTCGGGCGAAAAATAGGACGGATTGCCGGGGAGGCGACTGTGGTGGGCGAATTCAGGGTATTCCTCGGCAAATGTGGTGGCCAGACCGAAGCCGATGATCTGAACCTGCTGATTATCTGGTAGAATCAGGATATTGGAGGGATTGATGTTTTTGTGGATGATACTTCGTTCATGGATCGCCGCAATGATTCGCGCCAGTTCCTCGGACAACGCGAGGAAGTGCTCCAGGTCGTGACCGCCAAAGAAACCCGATTGACTCAACGGAACCCCGCCGAAATCTTCCAGGACGAGTTTTGGGTGGGAAAAGTCGAATCTCGTCAGGCGCGGACATCCGGCCACGTCCTGCAACCGCTCCAGTATCCTCTGTTCATTGTGTAGAACAGCAGGAAAGATGCTCATATCATTGCTACTCATGCCTGGTCCTTTACAATCTGTCTGTTCGCTGTAATACGTCTAATGCTCCATGCTACCACATAGCAACCGTTACGAAATAACCTTTACAACTTTATTAGGACTAATATTATAGTTCCATTCGCCATGAAACTTATATCTTTTTAAGTTGATTTTATTGTACGCATCATCAGATACTTTTTTTCCAGTCTCATATATATTACTCAATGTTCAAGTTTTTTTCAATGCTTTTAATTTCAATAGGTTAAAGTTTAATAAAAAATCATCCTTTTCGGGTTCCAAAAATTTAACTTACTGAATTGATTGATTGATTGAGTAAAAAAGATAATTTAAAAGAAGCCAATATATTCAATCAAAATGCAAAAAACTTGAACATCGAGTTATAGCGGATTTGTTTCTGGATGTTCGATTCCTGTGGCATAAAAAAAGACCCTGGATCATGCTGTTGACGCTGGTATTTGGGGCGGTTTTTCTTGCCTTGATTACCAAATTTCCTGCTTATTGGAATTTGGCTCCTCCCCCGCCTTCAGAATCCATACCCACCGGTGTCACAGAAGATGGACACCCATGGATTGGGGCAATCGCGCCGGTTATTGAAATTACGGAATTCACCGATTATCAATGCTTTCAATGCAAAAAAATGCATTTTTTCCTTCGCAGGCTAATTGATACTCATTCG